>JBAVOA010000208.1:0-1906 GCA_049691635.1 Aestuariivirga sp.
GTGTGAAGGGCTCGCCCAGAATCCATACGGCGAGCGAAATGGTGATCAGCGGCGAGATCGTGGCGATCATCGAGGTGGATTGCGGGCTGATGCGCGAGAGGCCGGCGTTCACCAGGAAGGAGGGCAGGACGGTGGCGAAGAACCCGGTGCCTGCAGCCAGCCAGAAAAACCGTGGCGAGGAAGAAAAATCAAAGCTCTGGCTGGTGATGATGTAATGAGCAATACAGGCGAAGGCCGAACCTGACAACGCGATGGAGGTGAACAGCGCGCTGCCCATGGCGGTGATGAAATTCTTGGCCAGCAGCTGATAGACCGCGAAGGTCAGGGCGCAACCCAGAACAAGCCCCGTGCCAACCACCGTATTCATGCCGCCCTCCGGCAGGTCGGTGAGGAACACCACGACGAGGCCGACATAGGTGATCGCCGCTGCCATCAGGCTCAAGACGGTCAGCCTTGCACCGAAAAACAGCCAGCCGAGGAACATCACAAAGATCGGATAGGTGAACAGCACCAGGCGTTCCAGCTGCGCGCTGATATAAACCAGCCCTTCGAAATCCAGCAGCGAGGAGATGTAGTAGCCGATGAAGCCTGTCAGCAGCGCGCGGATGGCCATGTTCCAGCCCGGCAAGGGCTTGCCGCCTTTGCGCAACTGGTTAAGCGCATAAAAGCCGACCCCCAAGAAGAATGGCAAGGCGGTTGCCATGCGGAGCGCCAGCAACAGGGCCGCGTTGGCCTGCTCCATGTAGGCCAGCTTGATGAAAATGGCCTTGGTCGAGAACAATGCCGCCCCCGCCGCGCCGAACAAATATCCCTTCAAGACACGGTGCCGCTCCATGGCTTTCGCTTTACAGTCCCGCTCTGTACTTGTCGTCATCTTTGGGTAACATGCCTGTCATGCACAATAAGCGATGGGACTTTTTAAATGACTGATTTGCGGTTTTGTTCGGCTCTTGAAATGGCGCGCCTGTTGCGGGCCAAGAAGGTTTCAGCCAAGGAGCTCCTGGAGGTCTGCCTTGATCAATATGCCCTGCATAATGACACGCTCAACGCGGTCGTCGTCACCGACCTGGGCCGTGCCAAGCGCGCCGCCGCGGCGTCCGACAAGCGCCTGAAGAAGGGAGCGCCGCTTGGCCCCTTTGACGGGGTTCCGATGACGGCCAAGGAATCCTTCGACTGGACGGGCACGCCCTCCACCTGGGGCTCGCCCGCCCACAAGGAAAACATCGCCAAGTCCGATGCCGTAGCCATCACCCGGCTTACCGACGCGGGCGCTGTGATCTATGGCAAGACAAATGTGCCGCTGATGCTGGCCGACTGGCAGAGTTTCAACGAGGTCTATGGCACCACGAACAATCCGTGGGACATCACCCGCGCACCGGGCGGGTCCTCCGGCGGCTCGGCTGTTGCCTTAGCCACCGGCATGAGCGCCCTTGAGATCGGCTCGGACATCGGCGCGTCGCTCCGCAACCCGGCGCACTATTGCGGCGTCTATGCCCACAAGCCCACCTATGGCGTGGTGCCCTACCGCGGCCATCTGCTGAACACGGTGCATCCCAGCGACATTTCGGTGGCAGGCCCCATGGCGCGATCGGCGCGGGACCTTACCGCCATGATGAAATTGCTTGCCGGTACGGATGGCATTGAGGCGCGGGCCATGAGCCTCCAGCTTCCCGACCTCAAGCAAAAGACCTTCAAGGATTTCCGCGTGGCCGTCATGCTGAGCGATCCGGTGAGTGAGGTCGATCAACCGGTGCAGGATCTGATTGCAAACCTCGCCAAATTCCTGGGCAAGAAGGTGAAAAAGCTGTCGCACGAGGCGCGGCCGGATTTTACAACGCGCGAAGCCATGGACGTCTTTATCACTCTGCTGCGCTCGGCCACCAGCCGCCGCCAGACTGATGCGGAC
>JBAVOA010000209.1:0-5096 GCA_049691635.1 Aestuariivirga sp.
GTCGCCTTGATGACCTCCATTCCTGCAAAAGTGGCGGGTGTAAAAGATCTGATCATCGTCACGCCGCCCGGGCCAGATGGGAAGGTCGATGATGCCACGCTGATTGCGGCGCGCATGGCCGGGGTGAAAAAAGTCTTCAAGGCTGGCGGAGCACAGGCCATCGCCGCCGTTGCCTATGGCACGGCCACGATCCCGAGGGTTTCGAAAGTCATTGGCCCTGGCAGCCCCTGGGTTGCGGTGGCCAAGCGCATGGTGTCCCACGTCATTGATGTGGGGACGCCCGCGGGTCCCAGCGAGTTAATTGTCCTTGCTGATGACACGATTGATGGCCGGTTGGCCGCCCTCGATCTCTTGATTGAATCCGAGCACGGGCCCGACAGTTCAGCCTATCTGGTGACCTGGAGCAGGCGGGTGGCCGAAGAGGCGCTGGCGGCCATTCCTGAATACTGGAAGGCCATGGGAGCGCAGCGGGCCGGATTTTCCTCGACGGTACTGTCCGGGCCCATTGGCGGCATCGTGCTGGCCGGCAGCGAAGAGGAAGCGATTGCATTTGTGAACGACTATGCGCCCGAACATCTGGAAGTGCTGGCCAAGGAACCCTTCCAGTATCTGGGCCGTCTTGAACACGCGGGTGAAATCCTCTTGGGCGAACATTCACCCACCACGCTCGGCAATTACGTGCTCGGGCCTAATCATGTGCTGCCCACCAGCGGCTGGGCGCGAACCGCTTCGCCAGTATCCGTCTTCGATTTCATGAAACGGACATCGATCGCCTATGTCACGTCAAAGGGCTATCCGGAGCTGGCTAAACATGCCCGCAAGCTCGCCACCTACGAGGGTTTCGAAGGCCATGCCAATGCGGTTTCGGAACTACGGGATGCCATTCTCAAGAGTTGACGAAGTTCAGCGATTGTCGTTTTATCTGGCCTTAACTTTCACTCCAATAGCCATAGCAAGAGGGATAATATGAACTGGATTCTCGATCGCCGCCGCCTGCTGAAAGCCGGTGCCGCCACCGCAATTGCCGGCATTTCCGCCCGGGCCGCTTTTGCCGATGATATTCCGGCAAAGCCCGAGGCAGGCGCCATCAAGATGGGCATTGAACCCTGGCTTGGCTATGGCCAATGGCATATTGCCGCCAAGAAGGGGCTGTTTGCGGCGGCAGGCTTGGAGAGTGTCGAGATCGTCAATTTCAATACGGATGCGGATATCAATGCGGCTCTTGCCGCCGGTCAATTGCAATGCGGCAATATAGCCACGCACACGGCGATGAATTTCATCGCCGCCGGTCTTCCCATCAAGATCGTCGCCCTGCTCGACGTTTCCAAGACCGCCGATGCCATGCTGTCGGATGGTTCGATTGCCGACATCAAGGGCCTGAAGGGTAAGCAGGTGGCCTATGAGGAGGGCACCACCAGCGACATCCTGCTGAATTATGCCCTGAGCCAGAACGGCATGACCATTGCCGACATCGAAAAAGTGCCGATGCCCGCTTCGGATGCGGGCTCTGCGCTGATTGCCGGAAAAGTACCGGTTGCGGTCACCTATGAACCCTATCTGACACTCGCCATGCAGCAGAACCCGAACGTGAAGATGATCTACAGCGCCGGCGAAAATCCCGGTCTCATCTCCGACGTGTTTGTGGTGCGCGAGGAGTTCCTTGCCGAGAAGCCCGGCCAGGTTGTCGCCCTCCTCAAGGCCTGGGATGCGGCCCTTGCCGATTACCGCAAGGATACGGCGGGCGGACGGGCCATCATCTCGGAAGCGGTGGGGGCCAAGCCCGAGGAACTTGCGACGGCCTTTGACGGCGTGGTCTATTACTCGCTGGCGGAAAACAAGACCGAGCTTTCCGGCAACTTCACCACCAAGGTAATCCCCGAGGTTCACGCCGCCGCCCGCACGGCCGGCATCCTGCAGAAGGATGTGGATCTTTCGACTGCGATCGATGCCCGGTTCGTGAATGCGGCGACCCCGTAAGACGGGCGGCTTCGGCCGCCTGTTTAGGCTCGGCGGACCCATCAGTACGGCAGAATTCCTTGGCATCGCGGCCACGGTCTTTGCCGTGCTCGGTGCCGTCTGGTTTGCCGCAACCGTCTCTGGCATGATTCGCCCTCTGTTTCTGCCGTCCCCCGGCCAAGTTCTGAGCCGGCTCGCTGAATTGTGGGGCACCGGCCAACTAATGGCCGATATGGGGATCAGCATCTACCGCATCACGCTTGGCTTCCTGATTTCAACTCTGCTGGCGCTGCCCATCGGCATTCTCATCGGCAGCTACCGCGGATGGGAGGCGGCCATCGAGCCCTTCGTGGATTTCATCCGCTACATGCCGGTTGTGGCCTTTGTTCCGCTAACGATCCTGTGGACGGGTACTGGTGACGTGCAGAAGCTCCTCATCATCTTCATCGGCACGTTCTTCCAGCAGGTCTTGTTGATCATGGACAACGTCAAATCAGTGCCGCGCGACTTCATCAATCTCGGGCGCACACTTGAGATGCCGGAGTGGCGTGTGCTGCAGCGCATTGTCCTGCCGTCGGCACTTCCGGAAATATGGGATTCGATGCGGATCAGTCTGGGTTGGGCCTGGACCTGGCTGGTTGTCGCCGAACTTGTCGCCGCAACCTCGGGCCTCGGTTACCGCATCACCACGGCGCAACGCTTCTTCCAGACCGATCTGATATTCGGCTATCTGCTCATCCTCGGCGTTCTGGGGCTGGCCACGGACCAGGCGATGAAATATGCGGGCCGGCGGCTGTTCCGCTATCTCGAGGTGCGGTGATGGCCGCAGCCAAACTTGCCATCCGCAACCTCGGGAAAACTTTTACTTCGGACCGCGGCAAGACGGTGGCCCTGAAGGGGGTTGACCTTGAGATTGGCGACAATGAATTTGTCGCCCTGGTGGGCACTTCGGGCTGTGGCAAGTCCACGCTGTTGTCGATTGCGGCAGGGCTTGAGACCCATGACGAAGGCAATATCACGATTGATGGTGCGGAGATTGCAGCCCCTGGCCTTGACCGCGGCGTGGTGTTCCAGAGCTACACGCTGCTGCCCTGGCTTTCGGCCCAGCAGAATGTCGAGTTCGCCCTGAAGGCAGCGGGAAAATCATCGGCGGAAGCCGTGGACATTGCACGGGCCCATCTTCATCTGGTCGGGCTTGATGATTTTGAAAAGGCCTTTCCGGCCGAACTTTCGGGCGGCATGAAGCAACGGGTCGCCATTGCCCGGGCGCTCAGTTACCGGCCCCGTGTGTTGCTGATGGATGAACCTTTCGGGGCGCTCGATGCGCTCACGCGCCATCACATGCAGGAACTTTTGACGGGGATCTGGGAAAAGCACCGGCTGACGGTGCTGTTCATTACCCATGATGTGGAGGAGGCGGTTTATCTTTCAGACCGCGTGGCGGTGATGACCAACCGGCCGGGCCGCATCAAGACCATTGTACCGATCACCCTGCCGCGTCCCCGGCATTACGACATGGTGGCGACGGCGGAGTTTCAGGCGCTGCACCGGACGGTGCTTGATGCCATTCGCAGCGAGTCCCTTGCTGCGGCCAAATTCGGCAACGTGCTTGTCTAATCCTGATAAAAGCAGGGCTTCATAACCCACCGCTCAAAGCAGCATAAATCAGTCCAGGCGACGGCCATCGGCGTTGAAGATATGGATATGCTCACTGGCAAAGGACAGCTTCGCCGTCTCGCCCGAACTGGTGCGGGGATCGCCGCGAACCTCGGCGATGACGGTCTGGCCCGATGGCAGCCGCACATGGGCAAAGCCCGACTCACCGAGGCGTTCAATCAGGTCAATGGTACCGTTGAGCTTGTGGGTGTTGGCTCCGCCAAGGACCATGTGCTCTGGCCGGCAACCCAGGGTGACCACATCGCCCGGCTTGCAGGACAGTGGCAGTTTCACTTTCAATTCCTGCCTATCGGCAAGTGCCAGAACGTCTTTCCTCTTCACGGTGGCGGCGAGAAAATTCATGGCCGGCGATCCGATGAATCCGGCGACAAAGAGATTGACGGGCTTGTAATAGAGGTCGAGAGGTTTGCCGGCCTGCTCGACGCGGCCCTTGTTCATCACCACGATCTTGTCGGCGAGTGTCATGGCTTCTACCTGGTCATGGGTGACATAGACGATGGTGGCCTGCAATAGCTTGTGCAATTTGGCAATTTCCACGCGCGTGTTGATGCGCAGGGCCGCATCAAGATTCGAAAGAGGTTCATCAAAGAGGAAAACCTGCGGCTTGCGTACGATGGCACGGCCGATGGCAACCCTTTGGCGCTGGCCGCCCGAGAGTTCGCGCGGCCGCCGCTTGAGCAGGGGCTCGAGCTGTAAAATGCGGGCCGCCTCATTCACCCGGGATTCAATTTCCGATTTGGGAGTTTTCGCAAATTTCAGGCCGAAGGCCATGTTGCTGTAAACATCCATGTGGGGGTAGAGCGCATAGGATTGGAATACCATGGCAATCTCGCGCTGGGCCGGCGGCAGATCATTCACCTGCCTGCCGCCAATGGTCATGCTTCCGGAATTGACCGGCTCAAGTCCCGCGATCGACCGCAACAGGGTGGACTTGCCACAGCCCGAAGGACCGACAAGCACCACGAAGGAACCGTCCTTCACGGTGAGGTCAATGGCCTTGAGCACTTCAACGGGGCCATAGGATTTACAGAGTTTCTCGATTTTTACTTCTGACATGGGGCACTCATTTGACTGCACCCGAGGTGAGGCCCCGGATCAATTGTCGGGAAAAGATGACATAGAGGATGAGAACCGGAATGATCGCCGTCGACAGGGCGGAGAGCACGGCATTCCAGTCGGTAATATATTGGCCGAGGAACTGCTGGATGCCCAGGGTGATCGTCTGCTTGCCGCCCGTGGGGGCCAGCAGCAGGGGAAACCAGAGGTCGTTCCAGACGGGAATCATGGTGAAGACGGCGACTGTTGCCATGGCGGGGCGGATCAGCGGCAGCACAATGTAAAAGAAGATATTATATTCGCTGAGGCCGTCGCAGCGACCGGCTTCGCGCAAATCCTTGGGGATCTGGGCTATAAACTCCGAGAGAATGAAGATCGACAGGGGTAAATTCTGCGCTGTATAGACA
>JBAVOA010000210.1:0-4723 GCA_049691635.1 Aestuariivirga sp.
AGAATGAACAAAATAGTCTTGACCCGCGCCACGCGGACACCCGAGAACCGGGCCACCTCCACATTGGTTCCAATGACATACACCTCACGGCCAAATCCGGTTCGGTGCAGGACCAGCCCCAATACAATCAGCAGCACAAGGAATATGAACAATCCCAGCGGAAACGGACCAAGGAAAGCCTTTTGTCCGAGATCGCCGAACCACGGCGGGAAGCCGTTGATGCCACGGTCCTCCAGCAATACGCGGGCAATTCCTCGGTACATGATCAGCATGGCCAGCGTGACGACTAGGGATGGTATTTGGACATAGGCAATCCAGAAGGCGTTGAAGGCGCCGGCCAGGATCCCCAGCATCAGGCATAAGATGATGGCAAGTCCTGCTGGTGTCCCGTTCTCTACCAGTACACCAAAAGTACACGCGGAAAGACCCATAATGGAGGCCACTGACAGATCGATCTCGGCATTGATGATGATCAATGTCATGGCGAGCACGACAATGATTTTTTCGATCGACAGTTGGAACAGGTTGATTTGGTTTTGCAGGGTCAGGAACTGGGGGGCGATTACCGCATTTGCCAGCACGGTCAAAATGAGGATGACCAGCAACATGCCTTCCCAGCTCTTAAGCTTGGCGAGTATCATTCGGATTTTCCCTTCATCCGGCCAAACGATCGAGTCATAAATGTGTCGGTCGCCACTGCGATCATGATCAGCATGCCAAGCAATGCATCGCGCCAGAATTCACTGACGATAGCCCAGCGCGTGAGGCTGTTGTCGATCGTGTCGACCAGAACGGTGCCGAGAACCACGCCAAGGATGGAGCCCGACCCGCCAAAAATATTGACACCGCCAACCACGACAGCCGCAACTGACTTAAGTTCAAAGCCGAGCCCGGCCACAACCGTGATATTGCCGAATTTGGCCAGGAAGATGAAACCGGCGAGCCCCGCCAGCATGCCGCTGAGCACGAAACTTGTGAAGACCACGAGGGAGGAATTGATGCCGGCAACAACGGCTGCATCCGGGTTGGAGCCCACCGCATAGAGTTTTCGGGCGACGCGAAGGCGCGACAATGCGACCCAGAAGACAATCGCCGCGACCAGAGACATCGCAACCGTCAGTCGCATGTCGAAGCTGCCAATGGAAAAAATCGTTATCTGCGGCAGGTCGACGAGCCATTGCGGAAGTTCGGACGTCGTGATGGAACTAGCGCCTGAATATTCCACAAGGTAGGTGCGGAACAGCGCCAGCGTACCCAGTGTAACGATGATCGAGGGGACGCGGCCATAGGCCACCAGCGCGCCGTTGATGGCACCGCAAAAAGCTCCGAGCCCAAGCGCCATGCCGACCACCATGACGGGGTGAATGTCGGGATACGTTCCGAGATAATCACCAATCAGATAGGCAGCAATGCCTACCACGGAGCCGACCGAAAGATCGATGTTACGTGTCATCACAACCATCGCCTGACCAATGGCGATCGGCAGGATCACGGCGACGCTTGTCGCGATGCGATTAATCATCCGAGGTGAAAGATAGCCATCAATCTGCGAAGCGAAGAACGAGATCGTCAGTATCAGGACGATCGCCAAAGCGAGAATGCGAAGTGTCTGGGGATGCAGTCTGCGAAAAGACTTGATCATGCTGCGGACGCCCCGGCATCCTGTCCCGTGGCCAGGGCTATGACGCGTTCCTGGCTGCAGTCGGAAATATTGAAAATACCCTTCTGTTCGCCTTCGCGCATCACCAGCACGCGGTCCGCCAATGCCATGACTTCCGGCAGGTCTGACGAGATCACCAGCACGGCAACGCCCTGCTTTGCCAGTTCGCGGATGATATTGTGCACTTCTGCCTTGGCACCGACGTCCACCCCGCGCGTGGGTTCATCAAAGATTAGAAGCCGGGGCTTGGTTTCCAGCCACTTTGCCAGCATCACCTTTTGCTGGTTGCCGCCCGAAAGCTTGCCCACGTCGATCATAACGTCGGGCGACCGGATCGACAGCCGTTCTCGATAGCTTTCCGCCATTGCATTTTCCGCCGCCCGATCAATGAAACCAAAGTGGCGCAGGAATTTCTTGAGACTTGGGAGTGAGGTATTGGAGTAGATTGGCATCGTCATGGCGAGACCGAGCTTGCGCCGGTCTTCCGAGACATAGGCAATACCATAATCCACGGCCTGCTGTGGCGTGCTGATGGTGACGCTCCGGCCGTCAAGCTCAATCGTACCTCGCGTTGCTGGGGCTATTCCAAAAAGTGCCAGGCCGACATCGGTCCGCCGCGATCCGATCAATCCGGCGAAACACAACACCTCGCCCTTGTGGAGGTCGAAGGAGACGTTTCGGAACATGCCGTCCAGCGCCAGGTTCTTGACGGACAGCAGCAACGCTCCATGCTCGTTGGGCCTGGTCTTGGTTACGAACTTGTCCAGTGCGCGGCCGACCATGTCCTTCACCATGCCATCATGGGTGACTTCGGCAATAGGCTTGGTGGAGATATGCTTGCCATCGCGCAACACCGTGACCCAGTCGGCAATTCTGAAAATTTCATCCAGCCTATGGCTGATGTAGAGCACTGCCACGCCTCGGGCCTTCAATGCCTTGGCGACGGATAGCAGCCTCTCCACTTCGTGCGCCGACAGCGATGCTGTCGGCTCGTCCATGACCAGGACTTTTACATTGAGCGATAGGGCTCTGGCGATTTCAACGGTTTGCTGCTCGGCCAGGGTCAATCCGCTCGCGGCGCGGCGCACGTCGAGAGTGACACCGAGTCGCGAAATCAACTCGTCCGAGCTCTGGTAGAGCTTGGCCCAATTCATGAAGACGCCGAGATTGCGGTGGCTGATAAAGATGTTTTCCGCGACATCCAGATCCGGAAATACCATTGGTTCCTGGTACATCGCCGCAACGCCTAGTGCCTGCGCCCCATGGGTATTGCGAATCGTAACCGGCATACCTTCATGCAGTATTTCACCGGAATCGGGCTGATAGACCCCTGTCATAATTTTGATCAGCGTTGACTTGCCTGCGCCGTTTTCGCCGACAATGGCATGAATCTCGCCCGGCACCACGGCAAGCGATATGTCCGAAAGAGCTGCCGTCATGGCAAAGCTCTTGGAGATATTGCGGAGCTCAAGGACTGGCGCGACCAAGGGACTGCCCGTTTGCATGTTCAAGGGAAAGATGGATGAGGCCGCAGCAAGTGCGGCCTCACGGAGTTGGTATCAGACGCCGCTAATTTGCAGCGGCTTCAACGTTGTCCTTGTTGTAGACGGTGAAGGGACCCATCAGGATGCGGTTGCCGGCAGCGCGCGTCGGATCCTTCTCGATCTTGAAGTTGCCCATCCTCCCGGCAGCAATTTCTTCGCCGACTTCACCCTTGATGGCGCCAGTCGCCAGCAAGTAGCTGGTATAGTATGTGAGATATCCGAGGTCGACGAAGCTCCACAGGGCAAACTCCGGCGCACAACCGTTCATGGTGTAGCTCACCATTTCGGCCGGCACGCCAAGGCCTGAGACTTTCACCTTGTCGCACATCTTTTCATCCTGCATGGCCTTGGCCGCCGCCACAATGCCCACTGAGGTCGGCGCCATGATCACCTTGATGTTCGGGTGCTTGTCCACAAGTGCAAGTGCTGCGTTGTAGGACTTCTCCGACTGATCATCGCCGTAGACCGTGTCGACCAACTTCATGTCCTTGTACTTGTCACCCTTGAGCGCTTCGTTCATGGCGGCAATCCAGGCGTTCTGGTTGGCTGCGTCGGGCGTTGCCGACAGGACCACAAACTCACCCGAACCACCCATCATCGAATGAGCCATGTCAGCCATCACGACGCCGATCTGGTTGAAATCAACCTGCGCCACGAATACCGTTTCACCCTTGGCCGATGGAATGGGAGAATCCCATGTCACCACTTTCGTACCTGCCGCCTGGGCTGCTTCCGCCGTCGCCGATATCTGGTCGCCGGCGTTGTTGGACAGCATGACCACATTCTGTTTTTGCGTCGTCGCCGTCGTCAGCATTTCGATCTGGCCGGCCACACTGTTTTCGGGGGTTGGCCCGATGTATTGCAGGGTGCCCTTGTTCTCGAGTTCCTTGTGGGCTTCCTCGGCGCCTCGTCTGGCTTGGTCGAACGGCAGGATGCCGAGGAACTTCGGCAGCAAGACCATGTTGGCGGTTTCTCCTTTCTTGGCAATCATTCCGTCAGCGCTTGCGACGCCTGCCATCAGGATTGTCGTCAGGGCCGTCAAGCACCCAAGCTTAATCAGACTATTCGGCAGTTTTGACATCTTCAGCATGTTTTCCTCCCTTGCTGTGGTAGTCGTTACTTCCGCCTAGGCGGCGGATAGTTTGTTTGAATTCTCATGCTGCACAACAATCACCTCGACCCCTTCGGACCTTGCACGGGCCAGGAGGTGGGGCGGGGCGGAGTCGTCGGTTATGAGTGTGTGGACTCGTGACAGATTGCACACCGCAATGCTGCCGCGGGCTTCGAATTTCGATGAGTCCACCAGCACGACGAGCTTCTCGGCGCGCGAAAGCAGCTTTGCCTCCGCCCGCGCGATGAGCGGGTCACCTTCGATTACGCCAAAAGTGCTGATTGAGCAGCAACTCATGAACATCCGCGTCGCCGCAAAGTGCTGGATGGCATCGTCGTCAAAAGGTGAGAGTATGATGCCCTGTTCACGGAAGACCTCGCCGCCTGGCAACACAATGCGGTTGTTGCC
>JBAVOA010000211.1:0-2044 GCA_049691635.1 Aestuariivirga sp.
TTTAATGTCGTCTTCCGTGGCGTTCTTTTCAATTCCCAGGATCTTATAATAATCGATAAATTCCATATTATTTGTTTTAATGCCTGAAGCACAAAGGTATGATACAATAATTTTTTGGCAGGTTATGTTTATGGGTAAAAAACAAACCTAAAATCACTACACGAATGATGATGGTTCTATTTAGAAAATCGGAGAGTTGGCGCAAGGTTTCCCGATAGTATTGAAGGCAAAATAAAAATATTAGTTTGTACGTCGGGACAGCTTCCCGTACAAACCTATCGTGTGGACACATTTCTATTTAATTCCCATCCTTGCCATGCGGCTATAAAGTATTTAAGGCCGGTCCATATAGTTGTAATTCCCGGATGCCTTTTACTTTCATACCCTTTCCATCCCCCAAACCGGCGCGAGTGTTTCGACGGGCAAATGAAAGAAATTTACAGATGATGTAATGCCCGTCGAACAACTCGTGCCATCCTGTTTTTTTCTTCCAATAAAAAGGTATTTTAGCCTTTTTCCTGTTTGCACTCATTTTTATATTTATCAAAAAAATGAGCAGCAAATACAAATTTCGCGACCAGGATGAACTGTATTTTGTAACCTTTGCAGTAGTATGTTGGATCGACTTGTTTACAAGGAATGTATACAAAGATATTATGCTCAACAGTTGGCGGCATTGTCAAAGTAAAAAAGGAATGGAACTTTATGGATGGTGCATAATGTCGAGTCATATACATATGATCATCGGTTCACAAAAAGATAGATTGGAAGATATTATGCGAGATATGAAAAAATTCACTTCCTCCGAGCTAAAAAAGGAAATAAAAAACTGCCCCTATGAAAGCAGAAGAGAATGGATGTTGCAGATAATGGAAGAAACAGGAAAGTTAAATAAACAAAATAAAGATTTTCAATTGTGGCAGCAGGATAATCATCCCGTTCCTCTAACAACAATGACAATAGCTCATCAAAAGTTGGATTATATTCACAACAACCCTGTTGAAGCGGGAATTGTAGGGAAGCCAGAAGATTATTTATACAGTAGTGCAAGAGATTATTATGGAACAGGTGGGCTTATAGACATTATATTACTTGACCCACTAATAAAATGAGAGGGCACGAGTTGTCAATCGGGCTATTGGCTTAATTCCAAACGCGATGTATTCAGCCCGATTGAACACTCGCGCCGGAATGGGGGGATGGAAACTGGTTCAAATTCTTTTAAAATGGTTATGACGAAGTGTTGGCTCATTATAGTAATTTCGGTGCTGTTTCAGGCAAGCTCCAATTGTCTTTTCGCCCAATCGAATGTTCATATCAATCTACCACCAACTAAGAGAGCACCCGCATTAAAGTTCTTTACCTTCAAAAAGATATCGGTAATAGATAATAGAGCTGATACAACCTATATTTACATACAAAGAAACATAGGCTCTGATCCACGGAAAGTAAATTTTGAGCAACCCTTTAAGGCGGTAGTTAAAGACTACCTAGACAATGCTTTAAAAAAAGTTCCATTAGGCAGCCGGGAACTAGTATTGCGTTTCGAGCAATTCTCGGTACCAAACATTTATTTCAAAAATTTATATACAAAGGACAGTATAATTGTTAGATCAAAAATAAGAGAATACCTTTTTGTAAAAGTAAGCGCATATGAAAAAGCTGGTGAAACCACATTTAAGAAGCTAATGACCTTAAGTGGAGTTCAGCACTATCATCATGTAAAGCATCTGCCAAGAATGCTGTCCGTATTATTGAACGATTTGTTGATTGGATTGACAATTCCCCAAGTTAATAATGGTTATTTCAGCAAGTCGCAAAATAGGCTTATCAAAAGTGGGGTTCTTACTTTTTATAACGATAATCAAATACAGAGAATTGAGCAAATTGATAAACCCGTATATTTTGATTGGGCCGAATACCCTGTATTTAAGAATCCTATTTTTTCAAAGGGGGTATTTAAGACATTTGAAGATTTCAGAAACAACCGCATTACGCCATTACCAGACACTTTTTTAATTAAATCAAAAGACAGCATATATAC
>JBAVOA010000212.1:0-1533 GCA_049691635.1 Aestuariivirga sp.
CCGCTCCGGCCCGGCCCGCCTCCCGGCCGCCGCAAGAAACCAATTCACGAAATTGATGAGATACTCATCGAATGCCATGAGCTCGCCTGGGAAGCCCTGAAGCCCGACACAAGCTGAAGCGCATACTTAAGCAAAAATCATCCGTCTACGGATTAATTTGATCCGGCTTCCTTCTCTGCCACCGGAAACGGCATAACCGTTTCTACCAAGAGCGAAGCTTTGCCCAACGCTCATTGAAAATTGAATCTGTTTTACTTGCCACCCAATACGGCAGAGCCAGGCGCTTCTCGACGAAGCGTCGCTATTGCGATAAACTCCGGATTTTCCCGAACCATTCTATCGATCAGGACGGGTGCCTTTTCCTGCAGTCATTGAAACCCAATTTCAAAGGAGATCAGTCGATGAGCCCGACGCGCTGGTTATCACCATCCCATAAATTCATACTGGCCGCTGTCGTGATTTTATTTTCAGGTGAGGTCTCCGGACTCCCGGCCTCGGCGCAGGGTCTGGAATTTTGGAACAAGGATTGCCAGAAAGCCTACAAGAAGTGGAAGACACTAGCTTCCCATAAGGCATTTGCGGTTTCAAACAGCAGTGCCGGCGGGGAAATCGGGCAGTCCTGCGGCTATTCCTGGTCGGCTCCATCCAAGAGTGCCGCTGAGAATTCTGCCGTTAAATCCTGTGAGAGCGAGAAGCGCTATCGTTCTGGCAAATGCTATGTGATGAAATCCGAATAGCATTTTTCCCGCCTTCACTGAATCTTTAGCTAACCTCTACTTCCCGCCCTGCTTCTTCGCCGAAAGCACCGCCAGCAAATCACTCAACGTCTGCGGTTCGAGTTTGCCGATGTCGTCGGCCAGCCTGTTGGCGAGTTCGGTGGCCAGCGGATTGAGGCCCGAGGTGTCAATGGTGATGCGGGGGTGGGAAATGCGGGCGAGGCGCGCCACTTCCTCGGCCTCGTCCCAGATGATGTTGAAATAGGAAATGATGCGCTGGACCAGATGCCAGCCGGGCCGGCCGCGCTTGCCGTGTTCGAGGGCCGAGAGATAGGCGCTGGAGACGCCAATGGCGGTGGACATCTGTTTCAGCGTGATGGCGCGGTCGGCCCTGAGTTTGCGCATTTTTTCGCCAAAGGGTGTCATCTCAGCTCTCCCTCGTGCGGCGCAGTTTCACATAGAAGGCGCCACCGCCGCCATGCTTCGGGTGGGCCTGCTGGAAGCCTGAAACATGGGCGCGGAACTGCGCCTCATGCAACCATTCGGGCAGTTGCCGCCGCAACCTTCCTTCACGTTCAGGGGCATAGAAATGATCCCGGCCATGGAGCGTGTGGCCGGAAAAGGGCGAGGCGCCCTTGCCGGTAATCACCAGCACCAGGCGAAAGCCCTGCAGGCGGCGGCTGGTCAAAAAATCCAGAAGACGCAGGCGCGCTTCCTCAAGTCCCATCCCATGGAGATCGAGGCGGGATTCAATCTCGACGTTGCCGCGCGTCAATTTCTGTCCGGTGCGCCGGTCAAAACCGGTGATGGGCGGGGC
>JBAVOA010000213.1:0-9263 GCA_049691635.1 Aestuariivirga sp.
CAACGGAATCGGCTGCCACGACAAGTCCGTGGTTGCCGAGAATGAGCACGTCAATGCCAGGTTTCAGTCTTGCAGAAATTGCACCTGCCAGCGGCAGGCCCGGCTTCGCATAGGGGATGAAGGCCCACCGGAAATCCTTGAGCTTTTCGGCAAGCTTTTGCTCCGCATCGCTCTGGATGGCCCAGGCAATTGTATTAACACAGTGAACGTGCAGCACGACCCGCTGCGGCATTAGTGCGTGGACGGTGGTTTCGATGGATGGCCTCAAACCCGTTGTATTGAGGCCGCTCAACACGAAACCCGTGCAAGTTTCACAGGCTGGATCGTTTTTTGTCAAAGCGGCCAGCAACGCTTCGCGGTCCATCGGAACAAAGATGTCACGAGTAACGGCATCCTTAAGCCAAGTCCCCGACGCTTTTATCCACATCACCTCATCCTGCTTCAGAGAGGTGTTTCCACCCGCGGCCTGCACAAGCAGGGGATCGGCGCCCACGCGGGCCGAAAGTTTTTTCAAATCATAGAGTTCAGTCATTCAAATAGTCGACAAGTTTGTCGCGCTGCAGTTGCGAGAGGTGAAGACCATGCTTGGTGCGCCGGTCAAGAATGTCTTCCGCGGTACGGGCCCATTCGTTGTTGCGGAGGTAAGTGACCTCCGCCTCATACAATAGTCCCCCGAAGAACTGGCCAAGCTCATTGAGCGAATTGGCTCCGTTCATGAGATTCCTCGAGCGGGAGCCATAGAGTCTCGCATAGTGCTGGGCCAGACGTTCCGGCAACCACGGGAACGCCCGGGCGAATTCCAGGCAGAAGCTTGCAAAATCAGCTTGGGGAATGTCGCCACCGGGCAATTTGGCCGTTGCTGTCCAATCGCCTTTCATCGCTGGAAATAAAGGGGCGAGCTTTTGCAACGCATGCTCAGCCAGTTTGCGATAGGTGGTGATCTTGCCACCAAAGACCGACAGCAGAGGCGGCTCACCGTCACAATCGAATACATAGTCACGCGTTACCGCTGAGGGATTGGCGGCATTGTCATCGGAAAGCGGGCGCACGCCCGAGAAGCTGTGGATGATATCGGCGCGCGTCAATTGCTTCTTCGTGTAGCGGTTTACGGCAGCAATCAGATAGTCAGATTCAAAATCGTCTATGCTCACGTCCTCGGCCCGGCCTTCATAGGGAATGTCCGTCGTTCCGATGAGGCAGTGATCGTTCTCATAGGGATTTACAAAAATGACGCGTCTGTCGTGATTCTGCAAAAGATAGGCGTGAGGGCCATCCCAGAACTTCCGGACAATGATGTGGCTTCCCTTCACCAAGCGCACCCGGCGCGTGGCATTCACGCCAACGACCTCACTGATGACGTTTTCGACCCAGGGACCTGCTGCGTTGACCAGTGCTTTGGCACGCACCCGCGAGACGGCGCCGCTCCCATCGCGGAATGCTACCTCCCAAACTCCGTTGCTGCGGCGCGCCGAAGTGGCTGCGGTATGCGTAAGAATGGCAGCGCCACGCTCCTTTGCATCAAGAGCGTTGACAACCACGAGACGGGCGTCATCAACCCAGCAATCGGAATATTCAAACGCGAGTTTATAGTCGTTCTTGATGACTCCGCCTTCTGGATCACGTCTCAGGTTGATACGCCGGCAAGGAGGCAGTTTCTTCCGGCCACCTAAGTGGTCGTAAAGAAAGAGTCCAAACCGCACAAGCCAAGCCGGGCGCTGTTCCGGTGAATGGGGCAGCACGAAACGCATGGGCCAGACGATGTGCGGTGCCGCGTCCAGCAGCACTTCGCGCTCGACCAGGGCCTCGCGCACGAGACGAAACTCAAAATACTCAAGATAGCGCAGTCCGCCATGGATCAGTTTTCCGGACCGTGAAGACGTCCCTTGGGCCAGATCATCTTTTTCGCAGAGGATAACGGAAAGACCACGCCCTGCCGCATCGCGCGCAATTCCGGCGCCATTTATGCCGCCGCCGATGACGACAAGATCGACTGTGCCCCTGTCCTGCATGTCAGCACCGACTAAGGGCGGGTTCGCCCGCGAGATAACGGCGAACTTCCTCAGCCGCTAGTCCGGCGGCATAGCGCACCGTCTTGACGGATGCTCCGGCGATATGCGGGGTCAATGTGACATTTGGCAGTTGGAGCAACGGCGATTCGGCAGGGGCGGGTTCGATTGAAAAAGTTTCGAGCATGGCGCCGCGAAGATGATTTGATTTCAACACGTCATAGAGAGCGTCGTAGTCGAGCAAAGGACCGCGCGCCGTGTTGATGAAATAGGCCCCCTTCTTCATCTTGGAAAGTGTGTCACGGTTCATCATCTGCGTAGTTTCCGGTGTCACGCGTGGGTGCAACGACACCACGTCCGACTCTGCCAGAACGCGCTCCAGCGATGTCTGGATCACGCCATCGCGCAAATCATCGGCCGACAGCTGCACATAGGGATCGCTGACCAGGATACGGCAGCCAAATGCCTTCAACAGCTTAACCACCCGGCGGCCGACTTCGCCATAGCCGATAAGTCCCACCGTCATTTCAGATAGCTCTTCGCCCGCGAGATCGGCGCGGTAGAGATCCCCCCGCCACTCGCCACGACGGAGCGCGTCGTGGCCACGAGTGATGTTGCGGGTTTCCGCCAGGATTGCTCCGATGGTGAATTCAGCAACCGCGCTGGCGTTGCGCCCCGGGGTGTTGACCACCAGGATGCCGCGCTCACGCGCCGCCTTCATGTCGATATTGACTGGACCGCCACGCGACACAGCGACGAACTTCAGCTTTGGCAGACGGTCCATGATATCAGCAGTGAGGGGTGCCAGATGGGTTACCAGCATTTCCGCATCACCGGTCAGCGCAACGACTTCATCTGCGCTCCCCATATATTCCTTCAGGCCGTCCATACCCTGCACAGCGTAGCCATGTTCCATGGGCGCATCGGGCCAAGTGAAATCGTGTTTGGCGATCTCAACTTCGAATAGCTTGCAACGATCGCGGATTGCTTCCTCGAACATGTCCGCCCGCATGAAGAGATCGCCGATGATCGAAATCTTAACGGGCATGGTGAGCCTCGGCATGATTGGCTGCCATGGTGCGCCAGATGGGTCGCATTTTTTCGCGGGTTTCCTTGTAAACGGCGAAGGCCCCCTCATAGAGGCTCGTAAGCGATGTATCTGGCGGCGTAATGCCGCCCAGCAAAGGATCAACCCAATGGGCCACGCAGGTAGCCATGTCAGGGTAGAGCTTTTGTTGCACCGCCGCCATCATCGCGGCTCCGGCGGCACCGGCCTCCTCGCGCGACACGGTGCGTACCCTCGCCTTGAGGACACTAGCCAGCATAACGCGCAGCGCTGACGACCGTGCTGCACCACCGGTGATGCGGACCTCCTCAGGAATGGCGCCCATCGCCGCATAGCAATCGCGCGCCGCAAAGCACAAGCCCTCAAAGACGCCGCGCATCAAGTCGGTATAACCCAGGCCGAGTTCGAGGCCAGAAAACATGGCGCGGGCTGCTGGTTCCATGACCGGGCCTCGCTCGCCGGCCTTGGAGATATAGGGATGATACAGCACCCGTCCTGCCGGCCTTGCCATGATGCGATCGTCCATGCCTTTCAACAAGTCGGAACGATCGCGCTCGACACCTTCGGATTTCAGAATGCCAAGCGCCATATCCAGCAACCAGTCGATGTTCAGCGTTGATGCCATGTTGGATTGGATCTGCGCGTACATGCCGGGCACGGGAAAAGCCATGGTGTATCCAGAAAGTTCGGCGTTGAGCCTCACATCAATGGCCGTCGGTGCAATTTTCATGTGCATGCCAGTGGAACCAACTATGGTGCAGCCAGTCTTGCCTTGCGGATCAAACAGGCCACCGCCGATACCAGTGCAAATCACATCGACATAGCCAAGTGTCACTGGAGTTCCTGCCTTGAGGCCGGTCAATTCTGCCGCTTCGGCGGAGAGGCCGCCCGCCTTTTCGGTTCCGTCGACGATGCCGGGCAAGAGCCGTTTGGCATCCGGTACACCCAGGACATCGAGAATATGGGGCGCGTAGGTTCGGGTGGCATACTGGCCAAAGGTGAAATTGGCTTCCGACGGATCGGTGACTCGCTCCCCGGTCAGCTTGAAATAGAGCCAATCCTTGCAATGGAATGATGTCGTGGCCCGCGCCAGGACTTCAGGCCGGTGGCGCGACATCCACGCAAGCTGAGTACTCATCTGGCAGGCATTTACACCGGTTCCGGTGCGCCGGTAGTGGGCGGGATAATCGGCATGTTTGGTGAAGTTCTCGGCAATGGAAGCAGAACGGGCATCAAGCCAGAGCCAGGCCGGCGCTACAGGCTCTCCCGCCCTATCGACCAGCCACATTCCGTCACCCTGGCCTGTCACCGAAATGGCAATCAGGCGCTGCGCGAGGTTCGGCACCTTTTCAGAAAGCTGCTTAAGCGTGGCCGCTGTGTCCCGCCAGGTTTGCGCCATGTCCTGCTCGGCCCCGCCATCGGCCAGTGTTTCATAGATATTCGTGATCGCAGCGGAAGCGAGCTGGTCTCCCTCAATTGTGAAGGCAACGGACTTGATGACCGACGTCCCCGCGTCTATGCCGATCAGCACACCATCCTTCATGCGAGGTCACCGCCATGGGCCAGGGCGTTGCCGTTTTCCACATTGAACAGGTGGAGATCGGCAGCCGCAACATTCAGCTCCACATCACTGCCGGACTTCTCCACCACCCGGTCATGGGCGACCGAAACAACTGTTCGGCCTGCGACATCCACCGCGACATGAGTTTGATCGCCGAGCCACTGGCAGGACATGATCTTGCCGTTGATGGGGCCACTCGCGATGCGGAGTGCGTGGGGGCGTATGCCAATAGCGACGCGTTTGTGCTTCAAAAGAATGGCGTGAACATCGGCAGACAATTCGGAAACCGGATAGGATAGCCCTGCCCCGCCATCAATGGCGAAACTGACGGCCTTGGCATCGGTCGCAACCGATGCATTGAACACATTCATCGGGGGTTCGCCGATAAATGTACCGGTGAAAAGATTGGCGGGGCGCGACTTCAATTCGGCGGGAGTCGCATACTGCTGGAGAAGTCCGCCTTCCATGACCGCGATGCGGTCGGCCAGCGCATTGGCTTCAGTCTGGTCGTGGGTAACAAGTATCGTCGTGCACTTGTGTTCGCGCAGATAATGCTTGATGCGACCACGCAACACGGCCCGGAGCTGGGGCTCAAGTTGCCCCATGGGTTCATCGAGCAGATAGAGTCCGGCGGTCCTCACAAGCGCACGGCCAAGGCTGGCGCGCTGCTGCTGACCGCCCGACACCGATTGTGGATACTTGTTAAGGATGTCGGAAATCTCCAGCATCTCGGCCATACCCTTGACGCGGCTCTGCTGTTCGGGCGACGAAAGTTTCGAAGACTTCAACGCAAAGGAAATGTTCTCGCCAATCGTCAAGGGTGGATAGAGTGAGTAGGCTTCAAACGCCATAGCGACGCCGCGTGCCGCGGGCGCTAGGCCCTGAATGGCGCGTCCGTCGAGTGTGATGGTGCCGTTGCTGACGTCCTCGAATCCCGCAATCATGCGTAGCGTTGACGTCTTACCACAACCCGAAGATCCGAGCAGCGCCACGATCTCGCCTGGCTTGACCGTCAGATCAAGCGACCGCACCGCATGAACCGGCTCTTTGCGGAACGGCAGATAGATCTTGTCGACATTGCAGATGACAAGTTCACCCATGGAGACGCTCACCTGTTGTGCGATCAAAAAGATGGGTCCCAGAGGCGGCGAACACTGTTCGTACCTTTGCGCCTGGATCCGGAATGCTCGCCGATGACGAGGGCAATGACGCCAGGAATTCCCAGCCGCCATCCGATTGCAGGAGCAGCACCGTGCGTTCATTGAGCGGCGTTACAGCCATGACGGTCGCCGCAAGTCCCACACCTTTGCCGGTCATGACATCGACGGCCTCCGGCCTGACGCCGAATGTCACTTCACGGTCCGCGTAGGTTTTGTAGGCACGTTTAACTGCCACCTTCACTTCACCAAGCGTAACGCAGACCGTGTCACCTTCAACGAGCAAAGCCGTTTCCGCCGTATTGATCGAGGGGTCGCCGAACAGGCGGGCAACGCCGAGCGTTCCTGGCTGCATGTAGATGTCTTCCGGTACCGCCGTTTGAATGAATTTTCCACCGGCTATCACCGCGATGCGGTCCGCCAGCGCCATGGCTTCCTTGTAGTCCTGGGTGACGTAGAGAACCGTGGCGCCGGTCTGGCGCAGGAGACGCGGAAGTTCGAGTCGCATTTCGAAGCGCAGCTTGGCATCAACATTGCGAAGCGGATCATCCAGAAGCAAAATTGCAGGCTCTGCCGCCAATGCCCGGGCCAGCGCGGTGCGCTGTTTCTGGCCGTTCGAAAGTTCGCGCGGGGCATGGCCAAGCACATGATCTATCTTCAGGAGCTTCGCAACCTTGGCAACGCCAGCCTTTACGACCTCCTCGCTCTGGCCAAGGGCGCGCAAGGGCGCTGCAATGTTTTCGGAAGCCGACATGTGCGGGAACAGTGCGAAGTTCTGGAAGGCCATGCCGATGCCCCGATGTTCAGGCGCCACATCGGCAACATCTGTGCCTTCAATTTCAATGAGGCCGGAGCTCGGTTCCTCCACACCGGCGATCAGCCGGAGCAAAATGGTTTTTCCGGTGCCCGAGCCTCCGAAGATGACGACGATTTCACCGGCATCGGCCGCCAGATCCAACCCGTCGAAAACCTTGAAGGCGCCATAGAACTTGGACAGGGATTTGATGGCGAGTTGCGTCATCCCTTTACCGCACCCATGGAGAGCCCTTCGACCAGATAACGTTGGGCATAAAGTGCCAGCGCCAAGGTTGGTGTTACCGACAGCACGATGGCTGCGGCGATCTGGCCATATTGAATGCCGGACGCCGTGACGAAAGCGAGCGCCCCCACCGTAACCGGCTGTTTGTCGGCGGAAGCCAGGATCAGGGCGAAAACGAAGTTGTTCCAGGCGAAGATGAAGGCCAACAAACCCGCCGCCGCGATACCGGGCCGCGCCAGGGGAACGGCGATCTTGCGGAATGTCTTCCACCAGCTGTTTCCCGCAAGACGATAGGCATGCTCAATGTCCGGGCTGATGTCCTCAAAATAGCCGCGCACGATCCACAGGATGAGCGGCAAGCAGATCAGCTGATAGACCCAGATCAAGCCGATATAGGTATTGGTGAGGCCCAGTGTCTTGAAATACAGACTCAAGGGCAAAAGCACGAGAAGCGGCGGAGCAAAGCGGAAGGACAGCAGCGTAAAAGCGATATCTTCACCCAGCCGGAATTTGAAGCGGGCGAAGGCATAGGCGGCGGGCACGCCGAGCAGCAACGACAACGCCACGGAAAATACCGACAGCAGAATCGAGTTCATCAGGTTCTGCATGAAGTTCAGTTGCAGGCTGCCGGCGGCAGTGCGCAGCTGTCCGGTGACCAGGGCGGTATAGTTATCAAAGATCGGCGTGAAGAAAACTGAGGGTGGAATACGAAGGATGGTCTCGTTCGTCTGGAAAGACATGAGAAATATCCAGAAGATCGGGAACAGGAAGAATACGAGGACCAGCGTGATAAGTACCGCGCGGCCGACTTTCTCAAACGTGGATGAATGATCCATAGGCCTACCCCGCCCCATGGGCGTGTTCGCGCAGTTTGAGCCATTGCTTGATGAAGACGTTGGAGAGGGCGTAGGTGATCGCCCAGAGAATGATCATCAACGCTGCCGAACGGCCGACATTGGTGGATTGGAAGAAGTCGAGATAGGCCTGAACCTGGAATACCAAAAGCTTGTCGCCAGGGCCGCCCTGTGTCATCGCGTAGATGATGTCAAATTGCTGAATCGAGTCAAGGAGACGGAACAGGGTCGCGGTGATGATGTAGGGCATCAGCATCGGCAATGTGATGCGGAAGAAGACGAAGCTCCGCGGCACGCCGTCAAGTGCTGCAGCCTCAAAAGGCGCCTTGGGCAACGAACGCAGCCCAGCCAGCAGAAGGATCATGATAAACGGCGTGTAAACCCAAACGTCGACGAGAACGACGGTCAGCAGGGCCGTCGCGGGATCGGAGGCCCACTTGAAATCAGGCAGGCCGATCAAGCTCGCGAAATAGCTGAGAATGCCAAAATTCGGATTGGTCATCAGCTTCCACATAAGGGCGGCCAAAGCCGGCGCCGTCATCAGGGGAAGCAGAAGGAGAATGGAGGCCACATTGTTGAAACGCGACTGGCGCTGTAGCAGCAGCGCGATACAGAGGCCAAAGGCCAGTTCTATGCCAACAGTCAGGAAGGCGTAAAGAAGCGAGATATAAACCGTGTTCCAGAACTTTGGATCGAAGAAGAAGTTGACGTAGTTGTCGAACCAGATGAAGCCCTTCATGGCCGGCAGGCTCATCCGATAGCGCAGGGTTGAATAGTAAACCGCCGTAAAAAACGGAATGAGAATGCCGATACACATCAGCAATGCGGGCAAGCTCAGCAGATAGGGCAAGGCCCGGCGCATGAAGCGGCTCTGCTTCACCGGAAGGCGCGATCGTGTTGCAGTGGCAGTCATGGGTCTACGGCACCCTGGTTCAGGTTGGAGACAAAAACAAGTAGGGCGCGCAGACCCCGCAGGGAGCCGGGAGTCCGCGCGCCGCCTTCAGGCTCTAACCGAGACCGGCTTCGGCCAATTTTTTGTCCATTTCGGCCGCCATGGCATCCAAACCTTCATCGATTGGGATTTCCTTGGCGACCATCTTCTGAAGATTTTCCGACCAGAGCGTGGTGAGGTCGAAGAACAGCGGTTGGGCGGTGAAGTAAATCTTCGCACCCGGAGCTGACACGTCATGCTGGTTGAGATAGCCAGGGTAAGACTTGTCAATGCGGTCGCGGAATTCAGCGTCCTTCCAGACCGAAGCCCGGACCGGATTGACGAAGTCCATCTTGCGGGCACCGAACAGGTCATGTTCGACTGAGGTTGCCCATTGCATGAAGTACCAGGCGGCATCCTTCTGGACACCGGCATTGTTCATGGCCAGTGACCAAATCCAAACGTTCGGCGTCGGCGCCGCGGCGGCCGGGTTGGCCGCGAAGGGCGCGTAACCGAGATTGCCCTTCTCTTTGTTGTCGCCGCCATTCATGAAGTAACCTAGGATATCGGCGTCGAAAATCATGGCGGAAGCGCCTGCACCCAGATCAGTGCCGACCTGATACCACGTGTAGGTTGACCAGTTCTTCGG
>JBAVOA010000214.1:0-3693 GCA_049691635.1 Aestuariivirga sp.
GCCATATATTGTGGCCTTTATGATAGAAGCGCTGAATCTGGACGGTGGCGAAACGGTCTTGGAAATTGGCACCGGATCCGGCTACGCGGCCAGTGTGCTTTCGCGCATTGCGGGACAGGTCTACACAGTCGAGCGCATCGCCCAACTCGCCGAAAAGGCGGCCACCGTGCTGGCCGATCTCAACTACAACAATGTGCTTGTCCGTCATGGTGACGGCACCCGGGGCTGGCCCGAATTTGCGCCCTACGACGCCATCATTGTTGCGGCGGGCGGGCCGGCGGTGCCTGATTCCCTTAAGCAGCAACTGAAAATGGGCGGTCGGCTGGTTATCCCCGTCGGCCCGGATCAGCGCACGCAGGAATTGATACGTGTGACACGGCTTTCGAAGGATGACTTCACAACGGAGGATATTGCCGATGTCCGCTTCGTGCCCCTGATCGGCAAGGAAGGTTGGCAACCGCAAGAAAACGAAACTGGGGCATCATGGCCGTCCCGTGAAGCATTGCGAAAACCGGCCAACAGTCCAGAGAAAACGGTTGCCGCCGCATGCCACTTGTTCCAGTCGATTGAGAACGCCGACCTCACATCCTTGCTGCACCGCATTGGTGATGCAAGAGTTGTTCTCCTGGGCGAGTCCAGCCATGGCACGTCGGAATTCTACCGCATGCGAGAGCGCATCACACAGGAACTCATTGCCCGGAAAGGCTTCACCTTTGTCGCCATCGAGGGAGATTGGCCGGACGCGGCGCGCATCGATCATTATGTCAGGCATTTCGATTATCGATCCAGCGAATGGACTGCCTTTGCCCGCTTTCCCCGCTGGATGTGGCGAAACAATGAGGTGCGCGACTTCGTCGACTGGTTGCGCAAGGACAATGCCGACAAGCCGATGCAAAGACGCACCGCCTTCTACGGCCTTGATCTCTACAGTCTTTATACCTCTATAGGTGAGGTCTTGCGCTATCTCGACCGTATCGATCCGGAAACGGCAGGCCTTGCCCGCCATCGCTACGGCTGTCTCACGCCCTGGCAGAATGATCCGGCAGCCTATGGCCATGCGGCGCTGACCGGAACCTACCGGTCCTGCGAAAAAGACGTCGTCGAAATGTTGAAGGATATCCTCGCTAAGCAGAACCTCTACATTGCGGAAGATGGGGAAAAATATCTTGACACTGTACGCAATGCGCGCTTGGTCACCAACGCGGAACACTACTATCGGATCATGTACTATGGATCGCGTGCGTCCTGGAACCTGCGCGACAGGCACATGTTTGAAACCTTGCAAGCACTTCTGGATTTTCACGGGCCGGAGAGCAAGGCAGTTATCTGGGCCCACAATTCCCATGTGGGAAATGCCGCAGCAACCGAGATGTCAGCGCAAGGCGAAACCAATATTGGCGAGCTTTGCCAGAAGGAATTTGGCGATCGCTCCTATGCCATAGGATTTGGCACACATGGGGGCCGCGTGGCGGCCGCGTCCAATTGGGGCGGACCGATGGAGATCAAGGCCGTGCAGCCCTCCCACAGGAATAGCTATGAGCGGCTGTTTCACGACACCGGTGTGCCACGTTTCATGCTGCCAATGCGCGCGGAACTCCCCAACGACGCAAGGGCCGTACTGATGAAACCGCGCCTGGAACGGGCGATTGGCGTCATCTATCGTCCGGACACGGAGCTGGCCAGTCACTATTTTCAGGCGGTATTGCCCAAGCAATTTGACGAGTTCATCTGGTTCGATGAAACCTCCGCCGTCTCGCCGTTCGAGACGCTGGAGCTGGCCGGATTGCCTGATACATATCCCTTTGGCCTTTAGATTAAACCGTGAGTTGTTTCGCACAGAGACTGCGAAAATAATCCCCACATTGATGTAGGTCATGGCACCCGGGCAATCATTCCGCCAGATGTTGCCAAAACAGCATATTGGAGATCAAGGCCATGAGCACCCTGACCAAGCTCGCCCTCGGCATGATGGGGCAACTGCGTCCAAAGCCGCCTCAGGGCGACAGCCTGCCGCGGATTGATCTGCCGACGCCCCAGAAGGACGGCGGCATGCCATTGCTGGAAGCGCTCTCCAAGCGGCAGTCAGGACGGGAGTTCGCGACAAAGGAACTATCCCAACAGGTGTTGTCCAATCTGCTCTGGGCTGCCTATGGAATAAACCGCCCGGACAAGGGGCGAACGGCACCCTCGGCGCTGAATGCCCAGGAAATCGACATCTATGTTGCCCTGCCCTCAGGCGCCTACCTTTACGACGCCGCTGCAAACCAGCTGCAATTGGTGGCAGCCAACGATGTCCGGCGCGTCACCGGCTACCAGGATTTCGTCAATGAAGCTGCCCTGGACCTCGTTTTTGTCGCAGATCACAGCCGCATGAAACTGGTACCCGTCGGAAATCGCGAAAGCTTTGCCTCGGTTGCCGTCGGCGCCATCGCGCAAAACGTCTACCTCTTCGCTGCCAGCTTTGGCCTTGCGGCGGTCATCCGCGCCTGGATCGACCGTGAAGCCATCGCCGACGCGTTATGGCTGAACCATGACCAGCAGGTGCTGCTCTCGCAAACCGTGGGTTACCCGAAGGAATGAACTAGGGTGCAATGTCCTGGCGGTGAACCATCACTTGAACCGCGCCCTCGGCCTCGAGCTCGCCGTTCTCGTATTTTCTGCGCGCGGCCTGATGAATGTGCTCCATCAGTTTTTCGAAGGCGGAGAGGAAGGCTTCCGCGGGCAGCAGGCCGTGGTGTGGAAGGCCTGGCGTACAATGCTTGAGTGCATAGGTTGTCACGCCGCAGACGATCTGTTCTTCGCCATCAACGCCAATGAAACGCACGCAATCGCCATCAAAGAGCGGTCTATTTTCCGAGAATGACAATGTTCCCATGATATAGATGTCCGGTCGTGACCCAACCGTCAGTTAAGAAACAATCGTGCGGAGCCGCATTGAGGTAGATCAATATCCCATCATGGCCGAGGGCGTATCAGACAGGGAGGAACATCACATTATGCCCTATGCCGCAAATGCCGATTTGCCAGCCTCCGTGAGGACACATCTGCCGGAACATGCCCAGGATATCTTCCGTGCGGCGTTCAACCATGCTTTCAAAAGTCACCGTGGCGATCCCCGCTTGGAAGAGATCGCCCACCGCATCGCCTGGTCGGCCGTGAAGCGGCAATACGCGAAAGTGGGCGCTATATGGGTGAAGCAGAACAGCGATGAGAGCTAACCCTGAGGTACAGGCACGGCAGCACCGTCGCGCATGATCCGTCTCACTTCACCTGCGGGGCAAACTTCCATTCGGGCCGCAAGCTGTGGACCATCATCATTTCGGCGACATTCTCAACCGTCAGCAGACCGGCAAGACGGCCGCGATCGTCAACGACAATCAGGGACCGGAGCCCTTGCCGGTTCATGTCCATCACGGCATCGTTCAGCGGCATCTTGGCCCCTGTCACCGCCGTTTGCCGCATGACCGCGGAAACTGCAGCGTCGGGCCCCTTTTCTTTCAATCCAACCAGCAAATCATCGCGATCCAGCAAGCCCACCGGCAAATGTGCCGCGTCGATCACGGGGAAGGCCCGTTGTGAACTGGCAAGCAAGGCTTCTACAGCTTCCGAAAGCGGAGCGCTGGCCGCGAGGCTCCTCACCGTTCTTTCCATGCCCTCTGCGACCGTGAGCCCCTCCGCAAACCAGCGCAGGGC
>JBAVOA010000215.1:0-12152 GCA_049691635.1 Aestuariivirga sp.
TAGCCAGGCTGTTGTTGGAACGCCATGGCCCAAACCAATTTCCGCTCTCATTGTGGACGATGACGTCACAATTGCCGTGCAGGTCAATGGCAAGCGGCGCGACGAAATCAGATTGCAGAAGGGTCTGGCGAAGGACTTGGTTGAAACAGCCGTCATGAAACTCGATGGCGTGAAGCGTGCGCTGGAGGGCAAGACAGTGTCAAAGTTTATCGTGGTGCCCGACCGTATTGTGAATATCGTAATTAGCGGATAGAAGAATTCCGGTGAACAAAGTCATTTATAGTCTCGTTGTCTTGCTCAGCCTCACAGGCTGTGGCTATAAGCCGCTTTATTCATCAAGCAACGATGGCCGCGGGGTGGTCGCTTCGCTGTCATCGATTTCCATTCAGGAACCCGAGAGCAGGCCGGGCCAGCTCGTCAGAAACAGCTTGCTGTCATCCATGCGTCCGGCGGGCACGGGCCAGGAAAACCTTTACAAGCTTGTATTAAAGCCTGAAGTGTCTCAAACGACATTGGTCGAACAGACCATACCGGGCATCAAGCGTATCCGTCTGCGCCTCACTGTCGCCTATCAGTTGATAGAGACCGCATCGGGTTCCGAAGTGAATGCCGGCAAGACCTTCTCCGCCGTGTCCTATGACGTCATTCGCGAGCCCGTGGCCGACTTGCAGGCCGAGGCGAATGCGACGAGCCGGGCCGCCCGCGAAGTTGCATCGGATATTCACACCCGTCTTGCGGCTTATATGGCTGGCCGTGTCAACTGACACCTTCGGCGCGACGAGCGAGCGGGTAAAATGACGGTTGTGAAGGCAGTAGAACTGATTGCCCAGATTTCCAACCCAAAGAAATCTCCACGGGCAATCCTGGTTCACGGCGCGGATCGCAGCGCGGTATATGAGCTTTGCCAGCGTGTGGTCAAAAAAATATCCGGTTCCAACGACGATCCCATGAATGTTGCACGCCTGACGGAAGCGCAGATCATCGGTTCTCCAGGACGCCTGCAGGAAGAGTTTGCATCGATTTCAATGTTTGGTGGAAATCGCGTCATCTGGGTTTCAGCAGCGGGAGATGCTCTGGCAAAGGCAATTGAACCCATTTTGCTTGGTGAAGCGGCAGGAAATCTGATTTTGCTTGATTCCGAGGCCCTGTCGAAAAGTTCCAAGCTGCGCAAGCTGTGCGAAAATGATCCGCGGGCAGCCAGCGTTGCGCTCTATGAAGAATCCCCACAGGAGTTGCGGCACCGGCTGGCAGGTCTGATCATGGCATCAGGGCTCGATATTGAAGACGATGCCATGGTGAGGCTTCTGGAGTTCATGTCCCTTGAGCGGGCCGTAGCCGAGAGCGAGACACTGAAGCTCATTACCTATTGTCAGGGCCAAAGCACCATTTCGGTCGAGGATGTTCAGGCAATCTGCGGAGATACTTCCGATGCCTCCATGGATGATCTGGTTGATGCGGTCTTCGAGGGAAATTTGGCTGATGTCGATCGGTATGTGATGTCTGTGGGCAGTTCTGCCGGCGCGGGCCGCGGAATGCTCAGCGTGGCGCTTCAGCATGTTGTGAAACTTCAAACCATGGCGGTGCAGATTGCCCAGGGATCATCGGCTGCCAGTGTGGTGCAGGCCCCCCGCTTTGGGCTCTTTTTTAAGAGACGTGCATCAATTTCCCAACAGCTGAAAGGCTGGAATATTGATTCCCTGTTAAGTGCCGAGGAAAGGATTTGCGCTGCGATCCTGCAGACCCGTCGGCACCCTGACCTTGATGGCGCAATTGTAAGCCGCACCCTTCTGGCACTTGGCCGCAGCGCCCGCCTCAAGGATACAAGAAATAACTAAATAGTTACTTCTTCTTCGCAAGCCGGTGCGTGACGTCTTCCAGTTGATCAAGGGTTTTGTATTTGATCAGGACCGTCCCCCCCTCGCGTCCCTGGGTTTTGATTTCAACTCTAAGGCCAATGGACTCTGAAATCTGTTTTTCCAGGGCGCGCGTATCGGCATCCTTTGTTGCTTTGGCCTTGCGTGTCGAAGTCGCGGGATTGCTGCGCGTCAGCGTCTCAGCCTCGCGGACCGAAAGGCCAAGGCTGATGATCTTGTTCGCAAGGTCCGCCGGCGAGTCGGTTGCAACCAGAGTCCGCGCATGGCCGGCCGTCAGTTTTCCATCTTCGATATAGGCCCGCACCGAATCGGGCAGGGTGAGCAAACGCATGGTGTTGGCGATATGGCTGCGGCTCTTGCCGACCGAATCGGCAAGTTGTTGCTGCGTGTAGGAGAACTGTTCAAGCAATTGTCCGTAGGCCCGTGCCTCTTCCAGCGGATTCAGATCCGAACGCTGGATATTTTCAATAAGCGCGATCTCAAGCGTTTCACCGTCGTTGAGTTCACGGATAAGAACCGGCAGCTCATGGAGGCCCGCACGCTGCGATGCTCTCCAGCGGCGCTCGCCGGCAACAATTTCATATTCGCCGTCGGCCCGCTGGCGCACCACGATGGGCTGGAGCAAGCCCTTTTCCCGAATGGACTTCGAAAGGTCCTCAAGCTCTTCTTCCTTGAATTGCTTGCGCGGGTTGTTGGGATTTGAGTGGAGCAATTCGATGGGAAGGTGCCGCAGGCCCCGGAAATCCTCTGGTGAGGCGGCCTCTACGACATCATCGCCAATGAGGGCGGCCAGACCGCGCCCCAGCCTGCGTTTTTGTGCCTGCATCATGGTCTAATATCCTCGGGAATAGGGGAAGGATTGCGCCGGCCCAGGGTTGTCTCAATTGTTACGGAAGTGAATCGATCACGCCGCCTGGAGTTCGCGTTCACGGCGAATAACCTCCGATGCAAGCTTGATATAGGCCTGGGAACCAGAACAGACATTGTCGTAAAGCAGGACTGGCTTGCCATAGGAAGGGGCCTCGGAAACACGAACATTACGCGGTATGACCGTCTGGTAGACCTTGTCGCCAAGTACACTGCGAACGTCCTGTGCCACCTGGTCGGAAAGGCTGTTCCGCCGGTCAAACATGGTAAGAACAACACCCTGAATGGTTAATTTTGGGTTAAGAGTTGCCTTCACGCGTTCAACTGTTTTCAGGAGCTGGCTCAGTCCTTCCAGGGCGAAGAACTCGCACTGCAGGGGAACCAGTATGGCGTCCGCCGCCGACAGCGAGTTGATCGTCAGAAGATTGAGGGAAGGCGGGCAATCAACCAGAATATAGCTGTAGCTGCGCGCCTTGTTCTGCGACTTTGAGAGACGTCCGATGGCATCGGCCAGCCGGTAGGCCTTCCGGTCAAAATCCGAAAGTTCGAGCTCAGCGCCAAGGAGATCGATTGTTGAGGGAACACAGTGGAGACGTGGAATTCCGGAATCGACGATGACCTGGTCAAGCTCCGCCTCTCCGATGAGGACATGGTAGGAGGATTTTTGCTTGGGCCCGCGGACAATCCCAAGGCCCGTGCTGGCATTTCCCTGCGGGTCCAGGTCGACGATCAGGACGGTCTCACCCACCGCGGCAAGGGCCGTACCAAGGTTGATCGCCGTTGTCGTCTTACCCACCCCGCCCTTTTGATTGGCGATGGCGAGGATTCGGGGGCTTGCGAACTGATTCTGGTTAAACACGGGTAATCTCCTTTACCTCAAGAATAGTACCGTCCGAATCGGTCATACTTGCGTGCTTGATGATTGCACCCATTTTCCAGAATTTGGTAGCCTCGTTCACTTCGCTGTCCACATCTTGTCCCTTGTGGAACAGGCCAACAGATCCCCGCTTCAGCAGGGGCTCTGCCCAACCCAGCAACTTCTCAAGCGGCGCCAGAGCCCGCGCTGTCACATAGTCCGGCATTCGTTCCGGCAGGTGGTCTTCGAGGGTTTCCAGGCGGATTTGGTGAACCCGCGCAGCGGCCCCCGTCAATCGGACGGCCTCCCGCAGGAAGGCGACTTTCTTGCCGTTGCTTTCATAAAGGTCGGCCCTGAGATTGCCTCCCAAGGCCAGCACCAGACCAGGAATTCCGGCCCCTGAGCCCAAGTCGGCAACCGCTGCTGTCTTGGGATGCATCAGCGGGAGCAGTTGCAGGGCGTCCACAACATGCCGCTGCCAGACCGTCTCGACCGTCGAGGGCCCAATCAGGTTGATCCGGGCCTGCCAGGTCAGGAGCAGGGCGACGTAGGTCTCGATCTTGGCCAGTGATTCACGTGAAACATTCAGCCGCGCCAGCACGTCACCGGAAATATACTGGGCATTCATCAGGCGCTCTTGCGCAGGGTCTGGCGCTTGATATGGCCCAGCAGGCAGGCCAGGGCGGCAGGAGTCATACCCTCAATGCGCGAAGCCTGACCCAAGGTGGCGGGCTTGACCCGCATCAGCTTCTGCCGGATCTCGATCGAGAGACTGGGCAGTCCCATATAGTCCGTGTCCTGAGGCAGGTTGATTTGGTCCTCCTTGCGCAACGCCAGGATGTCCGCCGATTGGCGGGCGCTGTATCCGGCATAAAGCGCATCCGCAAACAGCCCCTCCCTGGCGTAGTCGGGGAGGGCGGCGATCTCTGGCCAGATTTCACAGACCCGCGCCAGTCCGACCTCCGGCATGGCGATGAGATCGAACGCTGAGCGTCGTTGGCCATCCTGATTGACCTTCAATCCGAGCTTGGCGGCCATCGCTGACGTCATACCCAGTTGCTCTGCAAGACCCCGCGCAGAACCATAGACGGCCATACGGTCAGCAAAATGCTTCTGGCGCCGTGGGCCGACCAAGCCCAAGGAGATGCCTCTTGCGGTCAGCCTCCGGTCGGCATTGTCTGCACGCAATGACAGCCGGTATTCAGCCCGGGACGTAAACATGCGGTAGGGCTCCGTCACGCCGCGAAGCACCAGATCATCAACCATCACCCCGAGATAGCCTTCCGCCCGGTCAAAGCTTACCTCCGGCTGGCCGCCGGCTTTCCGTGCCGCATTGAGGCCCGCGATCAGGCCCTGTGCCGCTGCCTCTTCATAACCGGTCGTACCGTTGATCTGGCCAGCCAGAAACAGGCCGGGCAAGGCTTTGACTTCAAGCCCTTCCGTCAGTTCGCGGGGATCCACAAAGTCATACTCAATGGCATAGCCCGGCCGCAGGATTGAGACCTTTTCCAGACCGGGAATAGTCTTGATGAACTGTCCTTGGACATCCTCGGGCAGGGAGGTCGAGATGCCGTTGGGGTAAACCGTGTCGTCATCCAGCCCTTCCGGTTCAAGGAATATCTGGTGGGATGACTTGTCTTTGAAACGATGGATCTTGTCCTCGATCGATGGACAGTAACGCGGACCTGTCCCTTCAATCTGTCCTGAATAGAGCGGCGAGCGGTGAATGTTGTTGGCAATCAGCTCATGGGTCTGGGCCGTCGTCTGGGTAATGAAACAGGAAACCTGGGGCGTGGTGATGGACTGTGTGAGCGTGGAGAATGGCGATGGAACCTCGTCCCCCTTCTGCTCATCTAGTCCGTTCCAGTTGATGGTGCGCCCGTCAAGCCGCGCGGGCGTGCCGGTTTTCAATCGTCCCAATTGCAGGCCCGTATTTCTCAGCTGTTGCGAAATGCCAGAGGCAGGAGGCTCACCTAGGCGGCCTGCTGGAATTTTTCGTTCGCCGATATGGATGAGGCCGGCAAGGAATGTGCCCGTCGTCAGGACGACCGAGCCTGCGAACAAATCTTCGCCGGCCTCCGTCGTAATGCCCACAACCTGTCCATGTTGGATCACAAATCCACAGACCGCCGCCTCCACAACGTTGAGATTTTCCTGGTTGCGGATTTCCTGCTGCATGGCCTCGCGGTAAAGCTTGCGATCGGCCTGGGCCCTGGGGCCACGCACGGCAGGTCCCTTGGAACGGTTAAGCAAACGGAATTGAATTCCGGCGCGATCTGCGACCCGGCCCATCAGGCCGTCGAGCGCATCGATCTCCCGCACCAGATGTCCCTTACCCAATCCACCGATTGCAGGATTGCACGACATCTCGCCGATGGTTGAAAACTTGTGGGTGACGAGCACAGTGTTCGCGCCAAGACGCGCGGAGGCAGCGGCCGCCTCAACACCCGCGTGGCCGCCACCGATGACGATGACATCATGTATTCTGCCCATGGCGGTTCTCTAGTCCAAGCCCGGCACTTGGTCAAAGCCGAAACAAGTTTCACGTGAAACAGGCTACTTGCCGATACAGAATTCGCCGAAAATCCTATCGAGCAAATCCTCGACATCGACGCGCCCAGTCACCCGCGCGATGCTGAAACAGGCCTTGCGCAAGCATTCCGCCGCAAGCTCGATCCGGTCGGCATCGTACAATAGTGAATCGTTAAGGTACCGAATCGATTCCTCTATGGCATCCCTATGCCGTACACGGATGACAGAGGCCTGTTCCATGCCGCCAAATTTTTCTCTCACCAGTTTTTCCAGTTCAGCAAGAAAGCCTGGTATGCCTTCACCGGTCTTCCCCGAAACCTTCAGCTCGGTTTCCTGCGGCTGGATACGATCCAGTAGGTCCGACTTGTTCAATACTCTCAGCGTCGGCACTACCGCCGCCTCCATCGCGTCTTCCACATCAGCCGAGCTTACCCAAACAATGATATCCGCACCGCGTACTTCCGACCTGGCGCGTTCCATGCCTATATTTTCAATTTCATCCTCGCCTTCTAGTCGAAGGCCAGCCGTGTCAGTCAAAATAACCGGAACACCGCCAAGCACAATCGAGACCTCAATCACATCCCTGGTCGTACCCGGTAGGGATGAGACGATGGCTGCATCCCTTGCAGCGACCAGATTGAGAAGGGTCGATTTGCCGACATTGGGCGCACCGGCAAAAACGACCTTCACGCCCGATCGAAGTGTACCTGCCCGGTCCGCCTCCGTTGCCGCCGTTTTGAGGCGCGCAATCAGATCCAGGGTTTGTGGTCCTACTTCAACAAGCGCTGCAGCGGCAACGCCGTCCTCTTCAACAAAATCAATGGCCGCCTCCAGATGCGCCAGCAGCGCGATAAGTTCCGTCCGCCAAAGGTCATACTGGGAACTTGCGTGGCCAAGCATATGGTGGATGGCCATGCGCCGTTGCACATCCGTGCGGGCTTGAAGCAGGTCAGCCAAGCCTTCCGCCTCGACCAGATCCATCCGATTATTGGCGAAAGCTCGCCGTGTGAATTCGCCAGGTTCCGCCAGCCGCACGCCGTCAAACGCACGGAATATGTCGAACATCGCATCGATGACAGCCATACTGCCGTGCACATGAAATTCAGCCACGTCTTCACCGGTAGAACTCATGGGTCCCGGCATCCAAAGGACGAGAGCCTGGTCGATGATCTCGCGGGAGTGGGGGTGGCGCAGCTGCCGTACACTGACCTGACGCGGTGCCGGCGGGGCGCCAGCGACTAATCCAAGGACATTCCCAGCCTGACTCCCGGACATACGAATAACGGCAATTCCAGCCCTACCGGTGCCACTGGAAACGGCAAAAATTGTGTCAGAATTATTCATTTCGGATTCGAATCGATACTACATTCGCAATCAATTCGATCCAGCCCGGGCCAATTGAGGCTTGTCAGTTCAGCCTAGGCGTTCATTGAATCGAAGAAATCACTGTTGGATTTTGTCTGGCGGAGCTTATCCAGAAGAAACTCGATGGCGTCGATTGTACCCATCGGATTGAGGATCCGGCGCAGGACGTAAGTCTTCTTGAGGAGATCGGCCTTCACCAGCAGCTCCTCCTTGCGGGTACCCGAACGCAGAATATCAATTGCCGGAAAGACCCGCTTGTCTGCAACCTTGCGGTCCAGAATGATTTCCGAGTTGCCGGTGCCCTTGAACTCTTCGAAAATGACCTCGTCCATGCGGCTGCCCGTATCGATCAAGGCGGTAGCGATGATGGTAAGCGAGCCGCCCTCTTCGATATTGCGCGCGGCACCAAAGAAGCGTTTTGGCCGCTGCAGGGCGTTGGCATCCACGCCACCCGTCAGAACCTTGCCGGACGACGGCACAACGGTGTTATAGGCCCGCCCAAGGCGGGTGATCGAATCCAGCAGGATGATAACATCGCGACCGTGTTCAACAAGCCGCTTGGCCTTTTCAATGACCATCTCCGCAACCTGAACGTGACGCGTCGCCGGCTCATCGAATGTCGAGCTGACAACCTCGCCCTTCACCGAGCGCTGCATATCCGTCACTTCTTCCGGCCGCTCGTCGATCAAAAGCACAATCAGGAAACACTCTGGATGATTTGTCGCAATGGCATGGGCAATATTCTGCAACAGAACGGTTTTACCTGTCCGCGGCGGTGCCACGATCAATCCACGCTGGCCCTTGCCGAGGGGTGACACGATATCGATCACCCGCGCCGAGAAATCCTTGCGCGTCGGATCGGGAATTTCCATTTCCAGCCGCTGGTCCGGATAGAGCGGGGTAAGGTTGTCGAAATGCACCTTGTGTTTCGTTTTTTCCGGGTCTTCAAAATTGATGGTGTTCACTTTCACCAGGGCAAAGTAGCGCTCGCCATCCTTGGGGCTGCGGATCTGCCCTTCAACCGTATCGCCGGTTCGCAACGTGAATTTCCGGATCTGGCTCGGGCTCACATAGATATCATCGGGACCGGCCAGATAATTCGCATCCGAAGACCGGAGAAAGCCAAAGCCATCCTGTAAGACTTCAACAACACCCTCGCCTATGATTTCGATGTCACGCACCGCGAGGTTCTTTAGGATGGCAAACATCAGTTCCTGCTTGCGCAGGGCGCTTGCATTTTCAACCTCAAGTTCTTCAGCAAGTGTCACCAGTTCTGCCGGCGTCTTGCGCTTAAGATCCTTAAGCTTGATATCCTTTAATTCAGCAATATTTGTCATGTTTTGAGATCAGTACTTTAGGGGGTGAGACGTAAAACCACGAAGTGCGAACGCAGATCGGGCAACTCGGGCGGGAAAAGCAAACGGGAATAGGATCCCTTTGTTCGCGGCTTCTATATCAAACTTTTTCCAATGAACCAACAGAAATTATTGCAGCGGCTTAACCACGACGAATAGGACAATAACGATCAGCAGCAGCGTTGGAATTTCATTAATCATCCGGAAATACCGGGCTGACTTCACCCGCAAGTCCCCGGCAAATTGGCGCAAATGAACTTCGAGTAAACCATGATAAAGGCAAAGGAGAACTACCGCTGCGAGTTTTCCCAAAACCCAAAACTGCAAAAACTCAAACTTGCCTATAATAAATAGCAAAGCTCCCGACAAAAGGCTTGCAGCCATCGCGGGTCTCATAATCGCCTTTATCAGCCGGCGTTCCATGATCTTGAACAACTCACTGGTCTCTCCGCCAGGAACAACATCGCAGTGATAAACAAACAACCGTGGAAGATAGAAAAGTCCAGCCATCCAGGCGACAACGGACACGATATGGAATACTTTAATCCATTGAAACCAGTCAGCCATCAACGTTACCGTTGTCAAAATCCCGGATGGCCTTCACCACATCCGCCAGAATATCCGGATTTGTCTGGGGCTTGATGCCATGGCCAAGATTGAAAATATGCCGACGCCTCGGGATAGCGGCCACGAGGTCCAAAGTATTTCTCCGCACCACGCCAGTGTCGCAAAGTAGCAATATCGGATCAAGATTTCCCTGCAGAATTGCGCCATTCGGCAAAACCGACTGCAAATAAGTCAATGAGCATTCCGCCTCAACACCTACCGCCTGACATCCTGTCTTTGTATAAACCTCGCCATGACGGTAGCCAGCACCCTTTGCAAAAACAATAACCGGCGCCTCAGGAAATTTCAACTTCACCCCGGCAACGATCTGCCGGATTGGCTCTATGCAATATTCAGTGAGCAGGTCTCCAGCCAGTTCACCCGCCCAGGAATCAAATATCTGAACAACATCAGCACCTGCTTCAATTTGCATGCAGAGATAGTCGATGGAATTCTCGACCAACCGGGAAATCAACTCCAGGAACCAAGCTTCTCTTTGGTAGGCACATTTCCTGGCAAGTTCCCGATCAGAACTTCCACCCTCAACCATATAACTGGCGACAGTCCACGGCGCGCCACAGAATCCTATCAATGAAATTGACGGATCCAACATCTTTCGAACCCGGCTGATGGATTCAGCGACACTGGAAAACTGCTTCGATTCCGAACCTTTCCCGAGCCGCACCAAATCAGTGCTGCTTCTTACAGTCTCCAACTTCGGCCCCTCACCCTCAACGAAGGACAAACCATTTCCCATCGCATGGGGAACAACCAGGATGTCTGAAAATATAATCGCCGCGTCAATATCATAACGCCGCAATGGCTGAAGGGTTACCTCTGCTGCAAGCTCCGGTGAATAGCAAAGTTCCAGAAATGAACCAGCTTGCTCTCTAACCTTGCGGTACTCCGGCAGATAACGGCCAGCCTGTCGCATGAACCAGACTGGTCTTCTCTCGGACGCCTTCCCGTTTAATACACTTGTTAAAGCCTGACTCTTCAAATCACTCATTCTTCTCAAAGATTCTTTCTATTAATTGAATTTGGTGTTGTAAGCTCTGGAGCGGTATTAAAAGAAACTTAGACCTCTATAGGAAATTTCGCCAAAGCCGCGAAGAACTACTTTCTCAAAAAGCATGACGCATAATTAATCAAGTAAATTCATGGCATTAGATAGGAGACTTTGATCGGAGGCGGGGTTATCCAGTATTATGCACAGGCCAAATTTTTCCCCACAATTTTAAAGACGTCTATCCGTAACACCGCGATGTTGATAACATTCTCACAACATTAACCATTTGTTAACCACTCCGCTTTGTGGAAAATTATCCACAATTGACCTCACACAAATCAACAGCATTTCGCGAGCGATTTCCGTGGACATCATACTAGCCTCGACCAGCAAGATACGAAGCAATATTCTCGGCCTTGCAGGCGTCAAATTCTCAGTCATTGATTCAGAATTGGACGAGACTGCCGCAAAGAATTCATTGCCGGGACTATCGGCGAATAAACTCGCCCAAGTACTCGCCATGCAAAAATCGCAGAAGGTATCAGGCAAGCACCCCAATGCCCTGGTCATTGGGGCAGATCAGGTCCTTGGATTTAGAGGCAGTATATTCAACAAGCCATCGTCACGGGCAGATGCTAGGGATCAGCTCACATTGCTCCGCAATGAAACACATAAGCTGTTTTCCGCTGTTTCCTGCGCCATTTCAGGCAAAGAAGTCTGGAAGCATTGCTCTGCGGCCAGCTTGACGATGCGGAACTTCACGACGGAGTTTCTGGACTTGTATTTGGACACCGATCCGGATCGCTATATATCTTCAGTTGGCGCATATAAGCTGGAGGAAACAGGCATTCAGCTCTTCGAGAAGATTGAGGGTGATTATTTTACCATTCTGGGTCTGCCCATTTTGCCGCTTCTGAAGTTTTTGCGAGAGCGGGAAATCATTCAATCATGAAAAAGGCATGCGTCATTGGCTGGCCAATCGAGCAATCACGCTCGCCGCTGATTCATAATTACTGGCTGAAGAAACACAGTATCGACGCACTCTATGAGAAAAAACCGTTGGAGCCCAAAGACGTGTCGCGCTTCATCGCCAATCTTGTCACGTCGGAGTTTGTGGGTTGCAACGTAACAATCCCCCATAAGGAAACCGCATTTCTGGTGGTCCAAAAAGTGGACGCAATCGCAGCACGGCTGGCCGCTGTAAATACGGTGTATATCAGGGACGGCATGGTCTGTGGGACCAACACTGACGGTGAAGGCTTCATTGCCTCGCTCCACTATTACTTTCCCGCCTTCAATCTGAGGGATAGAATCGCCATCATTGTCGGCGCCGGCGGAGCCGCAAAGGCGATCATTGGCGCTCTCTTGGATGAAGGCGTCGAAAAAATAGGAATCATCAATCGTACACGCGAACGCATCCTTGCCTTTCAGCAGCAATTTGGCCCGAAAATCATCGAAATCAATAGAACTTCTGCCAATGAAGAGCTCAGGAGCTGCACACTTCTGGTCAATACGACATCGCAGGGGATGAAAGGCCAACCCTCCCTGGACCTGGATATCAAGACACTGCCGCCGGAGGCTATTGTTGCTGACATTGTCTATGCACCGCTGGAAACTGCTTTTCTGGAAAGAGCCAGACAACAGGGCAATCCGGTATTGGGTGGCTTGGGAATGCTTCTCTATCAGGC
>JBAVOA010000216.1:0-7545 GCA_049691635.1 Aestuariivirga sp.
TGCTTGGTGCGGCTGAAGACCAGGGTGCGGGTCATGTTGTTGTCTTTGAGAATATCAACCAGCACCTTGAGCTTGTTGGCCTGGTCGACGTGGATCACGCTCTGGTTCACGCGGTCCACGGTGGTGGCTACGGGAGCCACTTCAACGCGCACCGGGTTGGTCAGCAGGCCGCTGGCGAGATTGGAGATTTCCTTCGGCATGGTGGCCGAGAAGAAGAGGTTCTGGCGCACCTTCGGCAGCATGCCGGTGATCTTGCGGATGGCGTGAATGAAGCCGAGATCAAGCATCTGGTCCACTTCATCAAGCACCAGCACTTCGACATTGGCGAGCGTCAGGGCGCGGCGTTCGATGAGATCGACGAGACGGCCGGGGGTTGCCACGACGACGTCGACGCCGCCGCGCAGGATATCGATCTGCTTGCCGATGGAGACGCCGCCGAAGACCACCGCACGGGTCACCTTCAGGTTGCGGCCATAGGTCTTGAAACTTTCGCCGATCTGCGAGGCAAGCTCGCGGGTGGGGGAAAGCACGAGAACCTTGCAGGAGTTCTTGGCCACGCGCTCGGTTGAATGGGACAGGCGCTCGAGAATGGGAAGCGCGAAGGCCGCGGTCTTGCCGGTGCCGGTCTGGGCGATGCCCAACAGATCGCGGCCCTTCATGAGCTCGGGGATGGCGCGGGCCTGGATGGGGGTTGGCTTGTCGTAACCTTCAGCGGCAATGGCTTTGAGAATGGGCGCCGACAAGTTGAGTTCTGAAAATGAATTCACTGGATAATATCTTTCTGTCCCGGACAGATGGTGGGAAAGCGCAGAACATGTCCGAGTGGCTGCCCGGCGACAATCGCCAAGCCAGCACTGGTCCTGTGCTTAAACAGACCCCACGTGAAAGGATTGTTCGGACCCGGCCGGAATAGCAGTGCGTTGCGCACTACCTCACGTTATTCTTAATTGGCCAAGGTCGATAGGCCGCATATGGGCGCTGCAATGCAATAAGTCAAGCCGCAATTGGTGCAATGGCGTCCAGAAGGTCAGCCATGTCATGAATGACATGGCTTATACCCAGTCTGGCCAGTTCGTCTGTCTTGGCCACGCGATCATGGGCGACGCCGGTGAAACCGATTACTTTGCAGCCCGCAGCGAGGGCAGCAGTAGCCCCTGTAATACTGTCCTCCACGACGAGGCAGCGGTCAGGCGCGAAGCCGGCGCGCCTTGCCGCAAGCTGGTAAATGTCCGGGGCAGGCTTGCCGTTTTGCACATCTTCATAGGTGGTTAACCTGTCGCCAAAGAAAGCCGCAAGCCCTGTTACGCGCAGGGCTTCCAGGGCGCGATGCCTTGGGCCGTTGGTGCCAATGCTCCGGGGCAAGGCCAGCTTCTTCAGCATGGCAATGACACCGGGCACGGGTTTCAGTTCGCTCCGGTAGAGGTCAAGCATCCGGCTGTCTTTGCGAATACTCAGATCCGGCGGCAGCGGTCTTCCGTACTCCTTCGCAAGTTCCGCGACCATGGCTTCAAAAGTTGTGCCCACAAACCTGTGGTGCATCTCGGCTTCGGTCAGATGGATGCCATGCAGGGCCAGCAGGCTGATATCGACATCCATCGATAGCTTCTCGCTGTCGATGAGAACGCCGTCACAATCAAATATGATGTGGGAGATCATGGCTGGCCGAGGTGGTGGAAAGCCTTGATGACCTGCTCATAGACCGGTTTCTTGAAAGGCACGATGAGGCCTGGCATGTCCTCCATCCGGGCCCAGCGCCATTGGTCGAACTCCTGCTTGTGACCAGGCGGCGCCAAATCGATTTCACTGTCATTGCCGGTAAAGCGCGCGGCAAACCATTTCTGGGTCTGGCCGCGGTACTTGCCGTTCCAGGATTTTCCGATGAGGTGTTCGGGCAAATCATAGGTGTACCAGTCGGGAGCTTCGGCGATGATCTCGACGGAGTGCACGGCGGTTTCCTCTTCCAGTTCGCGGAGTGCGGCCGCGGCGGGGTCTTCGCCCTTGTCGATGCCGCCCTGGGGCATTTGCCACCAGTGGCCCACGCCATCGTCATTCTGTTTCTGGAAGCGCCGCCCAATCCAGACAAGGCCTTGGTCATTCAAGAGCATCACCCCGACGCAAGGCCGGTAGGCGGTAATCAGCTTTGCATCACTCATTAACCCAATGGGCCCTTGTACATGGCACTGACGGGAACCAGAAGAATGCCCTTCTCCTGCAACTGTTCAGCCCAGAGTTTCACGCTGTCGACGGTGACTTCTAGACCGGAACCGGTGCCAATGGCAAAGCCATTGGCGCGGGCTTCGCCTTCGAGAAGTTCAAGGGCTGCGGCAATGCTTTGGGGGGTGGGATCTGAATCAATCACTACTTGGGCGCGGCGTTCGGAAAGCTTGATTTCGTCGGCCAGGGCTTTTGAAACCGTCACTGCGGTTGAGGCATCCTCGAGGTAAACCAAGCCGCGCTTGCGCAGCTCGACCAGTACCGGTCTCAAGGCTTCAGGCGTGGCCAGAAGGCGCGCGCCCATATAATTGGTAATGCCGGTATAGCCCGCAAAACGGCTCATGTGCCAATACAGCGCGTCGAGATTTTCGGCTTCGCTTGCGCCGGTCAGCAAGGTTCTGGGGCCGGGATTGTTGGCGGGGTAGCCCACGGGTTCCATTGGCAGCTGCAACAGCACCTCGTGGCCATCGGCACGGGCCTTGTCCACCTGGGCCTGCAGGTCATCGCCATAGGGGGCAAAGGCAAAGGTCACATCGCCGGGCAGATTCCTGATGGCCTGCTGGGTCAACTTGGCATTCAGTCCCATGCCGCCCAGGAGAATGGCGATCTTGGGCCGGTCGGAATGGATCACACCCATAGGGGTATTGCGGGCGTAGACGTCGGAGGGTTTCTTGTTACCTTTGCCAATGCGCGGCAATTGGCCGACACTGGCAGTCTCGACGAGATCGGCAACCGGGGCTGGCTTCAGAGGCCGGCGTGGCGAGAGGATGATGGAAGCTTCCGTCTGATAGCTGTCCTGCTCAACCGGGGCTTCAATCTGGATGCTTGCGCCGCCCTCGTCAGCGGGAATCTCTTCGGTTGCCACTTCTTCCTCTGGCGCCGCGGTCGATGCGGTTTTCATCTCCTCGACGGCCGGGATAGCCGCCGTGATGATGGGTTCTCCGGCAAAGGGGAGGGGTGTGTGAACGGCCCAGGCCGAGAGCGCTACAAATCCACCGGCGGCAAGCAACGAGGCGGCAAACAGCGGAGTTGGACGCTTCGCCCAGAGACGCTCCTTCAGGCTCCGTTTTCTCAGCGGCTGTCGCAGTTCATCACGGCTCATGGAAATCTTGCTACCCGTCGATTCGTTTAGCTGTGACTGTGCCGAGGTAACCGTTAACGGCCCATTAACCGTAATACCAAGTTTTCCATCATTTTCTCATCCTGCCAGCGGCCGACGCGGGCATCTTATTGAGCTGAAAAGATGATGGCCGGATCAAACCCGGCCACTATGTCAAGAAGAAAGCAAACCAAAAAATTAGTTTGCCTTGGTTTCGGCCGTTCCGTCAGGTTTCGTATCGGAAGGCTTGGCGTTACTTACCACCTTGATCCCGTGAAGGAAATCAATGGCGGCTTTCAGTTGCACATCCTTTGTCTTGTCCTCGGGCACATAGGCGGAAGAACCGCCGCCCTCGTCGCCACCGCCTTCATTGGTCAGATGGCCCTTGAGGCTGGCTTCACCTTCAGTGGAGACATTCTTGCCCTGAAGCTCAGGCGGCAGGGGTTGTTCTATCAGGATATCGGCATCGATGCCTTTCGCCTGGATGGAGCGGCCGGCCGGGGTGTAGTAACGTGCCGTTGTCAGGCGAAGCGCTCCCTGAGTGCCGAGCGGAATGATGGTCTGCACGGAGCCTTTACCGAAGGACCGGGTGCCGATGATGGTGGCGCGCTTGTGATCCTGGAGGGCGCCGGCCACAATTTCAGACGCCGAAGCCGAGCCGCCATTTATCAAAATCACCACGGTCTTGCCATCCGAGATGTCGCCTTTCTGGGCGCTGAACCTCTGGGTTTCCTCGGCATGGCGGCCACGGGTTGAGACAACCTCACCCTTGTCGAGGAAGCTGTCGGAGACGGAAATGGCCTGGTCGAGAAGGCCGCCCGGGTTGTTGCGGAGATCGATGATGTAGCCCTTGGCCTTGGCGCCCAGCTTCGATTTCATACTGGTGAAGGCCTTTTCGAGGCCTTCCTGAGTCTGCTCGGTGAAGGAGCTGATGCGCACATAACCGATGTCATCGCCTTCGATATTGGACTTCACCGACTGGACGCGGATACGGTCGCGGACGAGCTTCACATCGAATGCCGCCTGATCCTTGCGCTGGATGGTCAGCGTGATGGGCGTGTTCACACCACCGCGCATCTTATCGACAGCCTCGTTCAAGGTCATGCCTTGGATATCGGTCCCATCAATCTTGGTAATAAGGTCATTGGCCATGAGGCCCGCCTTGGCAGCCGGCGTGTCATCAATGGGAGCCACGACTTTCACCACGCCATTTTCCATGGTGACTTCAATACCGAGGCCGCCGAACTCGCCCTTAGTCTGGACGCTCATGTCCTCAAAGCGCTTGGCGTCCATGTAGCTGGAATGGGGGTCAAGCGAGGCGAGCATGCCGTTGATCGCCGCTTCGATCATCTTGGATTCATCCGGATCTTCCACATAGTCAGCCCGTACCCGGTCGAAAACATCGCCGAAAAGATTGAGCTGCTTGTAGGTTTCAGCATTGGAAGCGGCTATTGCCGTGTCAAACACATGCCACAGCATGGTCGCCGAAACGGCTCCTGCCAACACCAGCCCATAGGACCGAACCCGATTATTCATTTTCATTTAAACGCCTCTTTCGTTCCACCAATCCACCACGGGGCCGAATCAACGGCCTCTCCGTTCTTTCTGAATTCAACATATAACACAGGCCTTGCCTCTTGTATCTGATCACCCAACAAAGTGACCGAAGAAGGGCCTTTTCCCATTATTCCTACGGGTTCACCAGCCCTGACGGATTGCCCGATCCCGGCAGATATTTCCCTCATCCCAGCCATGAGCACAAGGTAGCCCTCCCCGACGTTCAAGATCAAGAGTTGTCCGTAGGAGCGGAAGGGACCGGCAAACTCGATCCTGCCATCGGCAGGGGCGATGATCTGGGCCTGGGGGCGGGTGGCCACGGCCAGACCGCGAAGCTCACTTCCCAGCCCGTCATCCTCACCGAACCGTTTCAGGATGTGCCCCTGGGCTGGATATTCCAGGCGGCCCTTGGCACTGGAAAAGGCCAACGAGGGTTTCAGAAGCGCCTGCTCTTGAAGGGTTTTTTCCGCCTCCAGGGCGCGGGCCTCTTTGGTTTTCAAGGCCTCCTGTTTTTCCTTGGCGGCAGCAAGATCGGCAATCAGCTGCTTCAAGGACTTGGCTTTCTCGGCAAGCTCGGCGGTCCGGCGCTGTTCACTGTCCAGCTTTCCAGACCCCTCAAAGACAAGCTGTTTTTTCTGGGCGATGAGTTGGTCAAGGTCAAGCTGCGCGGTCTTCAGATTGATCATGCTGGCGCCAAGAATTGCCTTCTCCTTTTCGACATCCTGGCGGATGCGATTAAGGCGGGTTAGCTTCCGGGTGAGCACTTCTGCCTCGGCGCGAAGTTCCGGCACGAGGGTGCCAAACATCATGGCGCCACGCAGCGCCGCGAGCACGTCGTTGGGTTCAACCACAAGGGCTGGCGGGGGGTTTTCCTCAAGTCGCTGAAGGCCGGCGAGAAGCTCGGACAGGGTTTCCTGGTTTTCAGCCAGATCGGAGCGCAGGACGATGTCCTCCTTGCGCAGCGACAGAATGCGTTCTTCGGCGGCAGTGATTGCGGTTTCCTGTGACTGAATGGTCTTGGCAATTGCGATAAGCTTGTCGGAGATCTGCTCCTGCTCCTGGATAGCTGCGGCGATATCGCCTTTTATCTTTTCAACACTGGCTGCCGAAGAAGAAAGTTCCTGTTCAACCGAACCAAGGGCATTTTCCTGGGGCAGGGACGTCTGGGCGATGGCAGCGGGCACAGCTACACACAACACGGCGGATGCCGCGAAGACTTTCCCCCGGAGGTCTCGCAAATACTTCATTCAACCGTCTATTAAAAGGTGCGCGTGTCGAAATTGCGGTTCAAGACCGATGATAGGGATGATTTACCATAATGGTGACTGCACGGTAAATTTGTTCAAACAACATGACCCGCACCAGCCGGTGTGGCCAGGTCATCTCACCCAGCGAGATGAGTTGGCCGGCGCACTTGCGGGTTGCGGCACTGTGGCCGTCGGGGCCGCCGATGAGAAAGGCCAGATCAGTTGTGCCCTTGTCGAGATGGTGCTGGAGCAGTTGGGCGAAGCCCTCGCTGGACATGGTTTTCCCCCGTTCATCCAACACCAGGGTAAAGGCTTTCGGAGGAAGTGACCCGGCTAAAATCTTGGCTTCCTAAGTCTGGCGCTGGCTGGCGGCCTGGGCCTGGGATTCGGCAAAATCATTGACCGTCAACTGGCTGATTCCGGCCTTGCGGCCCAGTCCTTCGAGGCGGGTCTGGTAATCCTGAGCGAGGGTTTTTTCAGGCCCCGCCTTCAATTTGCCGATGGCAGCGACCTGAAGACGCATGGCCTAGCCGGCGCGCGGTTCTTGCGGGGAATGTTCCGACCAGAGCTTTTCCAGATTGTAGAAGCTGCGCACCTCGGGGCGGAAGAGATGAACGACGACATCCACGGCGTCCACCAGCACCCAGTCACACTGGTCCATGCCTTCAACGCGGATATGGCGGTGTCCTGCCTGCTTGAGTTTCTCCACCAACTGGTCGGCAATGGCGCCCACGTGGCGGTTTGAACGGCCCGAAGCCACAACCATGTTGTCGGCAATGGCTGTCTTACCATCGAGATTGATGGCGATGATGTCTTCAGCCTTGGCATCTTCCAGCTGGGCGATGACAATATTCAACAGGGATTGATCGGCGTGGGCCTTTGGCTTTGGCGCCTCGACCCTGACCGGGGCCACGGCCTTGACGGCAGGCTTGGCTTTCGGCGCTGTCTTGGGTTTGGCCACGGTCTTTGGCTTCACGACTGCCTTGGATTTCACCACCGGCTTCTTCTTCGGCGCGGGTTTCACCTTCTTGACAGTTTTTATCTTGCCCTTTGGCTTTACCTTGGAGGTTGTCTTGCCGCGGAGGCCCGCCCTTGCCTTTTCGGCAAAGCGCACCTTGGCCATCATGATGGTTTTCAGTTCGGCGGCGGTCTTGGGCTTGCGCTGCGGGCCGGCGGCGGGCTTGGCGGCTTTCGCGGGCTTTGACTTGGACTTGGCGAAAGGCTTCTTGGCTGGCTTTTTCAGGGGTCTTATCCTTTATGGGTTCTGGCGCGTTGTTTCGGGCTTCGCGGACGGTGGTTCAAGTTGCGAATCGCGGTTGAACTTTCAGGCCGCAGGGGCATGGGCAGAAAGACCCAAGCCGGAGGCATTCGTGTGACAAGCTCGGCGGCCTGGTCGGTCTTCACGCGGCGGGCCGCATAGCGCAGGGC
>JBAVOA010000217.1:0-8187 GCA_049691635.1 Aestuariivirga sp.
GCCCAGATTGGAAGCGCGTAATCCTCCTCGTCATCACCCGGCGGACCGTTGCGCACCTTGGCCGAGGCCTCGTCCAGTGACAGGCCGAGCATGGTGGTGGCTTTCAGTTCCTTTGCCGTCACCGGACGCAGGATATCCCAGCGGCCGGGGAAGAGCTTGTCGGTGAAGGTTTTCAGGCGCTGCTCTTTTTCGGCCGGGTCGCTGACGATATAGGCCTTGCCCATCACCATCACCGAACGATAGTTGCAGCTGTGGTTGAAGGCCGAGCGTGCCATGACCATGGCATCGATCATGGTGACGGTAACGCAGACATCCGCATCAACACAGGTTTCCAGCATGCGGCTGGCCGACGAGCCGTGCCAGTAGATGTGGTCGCCCTCGCGCCATTGCAGGGTGGGTGTTACATAGGGCGTGCCCTTGAAAACGTAGCCTACATAGCAGATTGGCATGGCGTCCAGAATGCCGTGGACGGTTTCCTTGTCATATTTCGCCCGCTTGTTCAGGCGCTTCACGCGGGTTCTTTCGCTCGGGGCTTGGCTCATGGCAGGTCCTCTTGATTGCAGGCCTTCTATGCTGTCTATATGGTATAGCGGAAAGAACCAAGATAGCCACCAATGAGCAGACCACTTTTAACCCCCGCCGCCAGCGAAATCGGCATTGACCGGACTGACCACGAGGCCATCCAGTCGCAGATTGCCAGGCAGATCCGCGAATTCGTGCTGAGTGGCAGGCTGCGGCCCCAGGCCAAGCTGCCGTCTACCCGTAGCATGGCGGAGGATCTGAAGGTGGCGCGCGCCACTGTGGTGGAGGCGTATGAGCAACTTCTCAGCGAGGGCTATATAGAAACCCGAAAAGGCTCCGGCACGCGGGTAGCCGCGGAACTGCCGGAGGCACTGCTCAATTCATCTCCGGCGCGCACGCCATCGGGCAAACCGGCCCGTGAGCGCGCCCGCGAACCTGCCAGGCCTTTCCGCTCCGGCCTCGTGGATTGGGAGCATTTCCCCCATGATGAATGGGGTCGGCTATTGGGCCGCTTCTGGCGCAACCCGCCTATTGCCATGCTCGAGCACAATGACGCCTTCGGTTGGCTGCCGCTGCGCGAAGCCATAGCGCGGCATCTCTATGAATGGCGCGGCATTTCCTGCGCGGCCTCCCAGGTGGTGATGACGGCGGGCGGCATGGATGCCTTTGACCTCATCAACCGGGCGGTGTTCAAGGCGAGTGACTGTATCTGGATGGAGGAGCCGGGCTACCCCACGGCCAGGCGGGTGTTTTCCATGGGCGGTGTCAAGATCGTGGGCGTGCCCGTGGACCGCGAAGGCATTGTTGTGGTGAAGGGCCGCGAGCGGGCAGGGAGCGCGCGCGGTGCCTTCGTGACTCCTGCGCGGCAATACCCCACAGGTGTCACCATGCCCCTGTCGCGGCGGCTTGAGTTGCTGGACTGGGCCGACGAGGCCAAGGCCATCATCATCGAGGATGATTATGACAGCGAGTACCGCTATGTCGGCAGGCCCTTGCCCGCCTTGATGAGCCTCGACCACAAGGACCGGGTGATTTATTCCGGTAGTTTCTCCAAGGTGTTTTCCCCATTGCTGCGGCTGGGCTACATCGTGGTGCCCAAGCTTCTGGCGGAACGCTTCCGCGCTGAGCGCCTGGCCCATGGCGCGCCGCCTTCGCTCATGGCCCAGCCGGCCCTGTGTGAATTCATGACATCAGGAACGTTCGCCATCCACATCCGCCGCATGCGCCGGATCTATGCGGCACGGCGCGAGGCGTTGATTGCGGCATTGGAGGGCAGCAAGCGCTTCATCATCGATGCCTCGCCGTCAGGCCTCATGCTTCTCCTGCGCTTGAAGTCTGAAGAGAATGACGAGGAGCTGGTCGCGAAGCTGGCGCGCGCGGGCCTCGAGACTCAGTCGCTCTCCAGCCACTATGCCGGGCGGCAGCGCGAGCAGGGGCTTCTCCTGAGCTTTGCCGGCTTCACCGACAAGGACTTGCGCGCCGCGGCTAAGAAGCTGGTGCAGGAGATGGAAACTTAACGTCATCGCTAGTAGCTCATCAGGACCGGCGAGGCGCAATCATGCAGCATCTCACGGGTAACCCCGCCAAGAATGAGTTCGCTCCACCGTGATCTGCCATAGGCCCCTTGAACGATCAGTCCGGCGCCAGTTTCCCGCGCTCGTTTCCTGATGAGGCCTGCCGCCGTGTCATTGCCATAGGGCAGAGCGGTCACGGTTATCTTCTTTCCAAGGTAGGCGAGCGACGGTGCCAGTGTGTCTCCGGCGGGAACATCGTTCAACTCCTTTTCACCGGTCACGGTGACGATCTCGATGGTTTTTGTCCGGTGAAGCAGCGGTATTGAATTCCAGGTTGCACGGGCAGCACCCACACCTCCATCCCAGGCAATCAGGACATGATCGAAAGAAATTTCCGATTGGAATCCATTTGGCACAAGGAATATTGGCCTGCCACTTTCAAATATGAGAGACTCGACCAATGCGCCACTCAGAAGCTCACCGGGAATGCCAGCCTCGGCAAAGACCATACCATGGACCTTGGCCCGATTTGCGCAGCGCCTCTTGATAAGGTCGAGGCTCCCCTTCAATATCTCGGTGTGGACAGTCAGGCCAGAGCTACTGGCAAGGCCGATAATGTACTCCCGGGCCGCTGCGGCCGAATCTGCGCTGCGCTTCCTCTCGTTGGCAATGAGGCCTTCGACGGTTCCAGAACCTAGTATGTTAGGCACAGTTATTTGTAGAGCCCCGATGGCAACAGAAACCTGCGCGTTTAGCTTGGCGGCAAGATCAATCGCCAATTTCATCGCGCTTGGCGGCTTTGCCGACGCAATATCTGGAGCAATAAAGCCGTAAAATATTGGATAGAGCATGATGCGATTTCTCCAACAGTTGGATTCTGAGCTAGAACGATTCAAAGGAACAGCATTTGATGCAGATCAACATTGACAGTCACGTTTTGACTTACCACTTCACCAATAGTCATTCCTGGTGAACCCAGAAATTTTCGCCTTTGCCTTGTGAAGGCCAGATGCTTGTCAAGAGTCGAGGCTGAGGAGCACCCACAATGAATTCTGGTTTCAAGTCCATACTTGTTCCTCTCTACGGACAAGGGAGCGACTTCAACGCGGTTGATTTCGCTTCTGTCTTGACCCGGGAGATGCAGGCAGAGGCCACAGTCCTCTATTTGTCCAGAATACTGAATCTTCTCCCAGAAGATCAGAGGAGGCGCTATCTGTCGATGGTCGAAAATGGTGACTTCAGCAAAGCGATGGCCTTTCTCGACGACTTCTATCAAGCAGAACTGCAGAAAGACGCTGACGAAGCCCACCTGAGAGTGGCTGATAAATTCAAACTAAAAAATGTTCCGGAGCGCTCTCCACAGAAGCAGGTTTTGGTTGACACAGCGGGCTTTTGTTGGGAACAAAATATTGTACTTCAAGCCGAAGTAAAACGGCTTCTCTTCAATAAGGTATTGGTTTCCGATGTCGTTGTTACCAACGCTTTCGAGATCGAAGGCAGTTGGCAACGCGATATCTTGATGCTCGTGGTTAGGGACAGTGGCAAGCCACTAATTGTGGTTCCTACGGAGGGGGTTAGTTATCAGCAGATGCCACGAAAAGTCCTTATCGCGTGGAAACAAACGGCTCATACAGTCAGAGCAATCTCTGCAGCAATGCCGCTCCTTCGTAGCGCGAACAGTATTATTGTATTGGAGATCGCGGAACGTGAGGAATTCGAGGGAGAAAGAGTTTCAGCTTCGGATGTATCCCGATGGTTGTCGAGGCATGGCATCGTTTCTCAGGCCGTAAGCCGCAATAGCTTGGGCGGCAAGGCGGAAAGCATTCTTGACGAGGAAATCAGTCGTTTTGCGGCGGATGCTCTAGTTATGGGGTGTTACTCCCGATCACTGATGCGCGAGATGGTGTTCGGCGGGTTTACGCAGCATGTGCTGAATGGCATAAGAGTCCCAACGCTACTGGCCCATTAGTGAGAAAGTTAGATGTACTTGCCAAGAGGAAATTGAACAAACTGGAGTCGTCACAGGTTTCATTTCGCGGAATGAGTGCGGCGGAAGCGCGGTCGCGGCTGGCATCGGAAGGTCCCATTGAGCTGCCGCGATCTGACCGCCGCACGCCACTGCGCATTGCCCTGGAAGTGTTGCGCGAGCCGATGCTGGCGCTGCTGCTGGGTGGCGGCGTGGTCTACCTCATCCTTGGCAGCATCGAGGAGGCGATTGTTCTTCTCGTCTTTGCCATGCTCTCGATCTTTATCACCGTGGTGCAGGAAACCCGGACCGAACGGGTGCTCGAGGCTTTGCGCGATCTGACAAGCCCGAGAGCCCTCGTCATTCGCGATGGCGAACGTCTGCGGATTGCTGGTCGGGAAGTCGTGCGCGGTGATATCATCGTGCTCTCCGAAGGTGACCGCGTCCCCGCCGATGCAAAACTTCTTCAGGCTGATGACTTGCTGGCCGATGAATCCCTGTTGACTGGCGAGTCCGTACCCGTACGCAAGATTGCCTCGGCGAAAGCGGAAAACCGCAGGCCGGGTGGCGATGATCTGCCCTTTGTCTTTTCCGCTGCACTCATCGTGCGCGGAACAGGAATAGCCGAAGTTAGCGCTATCGGTGCCCTGAGCGAAATCGGAAAGATAGGCCAATCGCTCAAATCTGTTGAAATCGAACCGCCACGCCTCCAGGCACAGACCAGAAGACTAGTCAGAATCTTTGCAATGTTTGGCGCGCTGGTCAGCATTGCGGCAGTGCTGCTCTATGGCTTGCTGCGGGGAAGCTGGCTGGATGCGGTGCTGGCCGGCATTGCCCTTGGCATGTCGATGCTGCCGGAAGAGTTTCCAATGGTGCTTACGGTTTTCATGGCGATGGGTGCTTGGCGGATTTCCCAGGCCCGGGTACTGACCCGCCGTGCCGCGGCGATTGAAACCCTGGGCTCGGCCACGGTGCTGTGCACCGACAAGACCGGCACGCTGACCGAGAACCGGATGCGGATTGCCGAGCTGCGGCTGAAGACAGGCGAAGCCCTGGCCCTCGCCAGCGCCTCTCTCGAAAAACTACCTAAAGTCTTCTCCGAACTCGCCGCCTATGGCATTCTCGCCAGCGCGCCTGAACCCTTTGACCCCATGGACAAGGCCTTTCACGAGCTTGGCAAAAGTCACCTCAAGGGACCTGATCAACGGCAGGACGCTGATCTTGCTTTGACCCGCACCTACGGGCTTAGGCCTGACCTCCTGGCAATCACGCAAGCCTGGCAGGCGAAGGATGGCAAGGGCAAATTCGTCGTCTCGGCTAAAGGTGCGCCGGAAGCAATTGCCGGGCTTTGCCGCCTCGGCGCCAAGGACAGGGCCGCCGTCACCAGGGCTGTGGAGGCCATGGCCGCCGAAGGGCTTCGCGTTCTCGGCGTGGCGCGGGCCTCCTTCATGGGCAAAACGCTGCCCAGGACGCCAGATGATTTCCGTTTTGTGTTCGTCGGACTCGTAGGCCTCGCCGACCCGCTGCGGGCCAGTGTTCCTGCAGCCATCCGTCAATGCCGGACTGCGGGGATCAGGGTGGTTATGATTACCGGGGATTACCCAGCCACTGCCAAGGCCATTGCCCGGCAGGCCGGACTTGATGCAGACTACCTTGTCACTGGGGAAGAACTCGAAAAACAAAGTGACGCTGAGCTGGCGGAAGCTGTCAAGACAACTACCCTGTTTGCACGCATCATGCCGCAGCAGAAATTACGCATCGTCACGGCACTCAAAGCCAATGGCGAAATTGTTGCGATGACAGGCGATGGTGTCAATGATGCGCCGTCGCTGAAGGCAGCCCATATCGGCATTGCCATGGGCGGGCGCGGCACCGACGTGGCACGTGAGGCCTCGGCAATAGTGCTGCTGGATGATGATTTCGGTTCCATCGTGAAGGCCATCCTGCTCGGCCGCCGCATTTATGATAATCTGCGCAAGGCCATGGGGTTCATTCTCTCGGTGCACCTGCCCATAGCCGGACTCGCCCTGATCCCGCTGCTCTTTGGCCTGCCCATCCTGTTCGGGCCTATGCACATCGCCTTCCTGGAAATGGTGATCGATCCGGTCTGCTCGCTGGTTTTCGAAGCCGAAACCGAGGAGAAGGACGTAATGCGGAAACCGCCCCGCAAGACCGATGAACCGCTGTTTTCCTGGTCCATGATCGGCTGGAGCATTCTGCAGGGGACCCTGGCGCTCGCGCTTGTTGCAACCATCTTCATCCTGGCGCTCCAGCGGGGCATGCCGGAGAATGAAGTGCGCGCCCTTGCCTTCTTCTCCCTGGTGCTCTCGATCGTCAGCCTGATTTTTGTGGATCGTTCCTATAGCAGCTCCTTGCTGGAAGCCTTTACCCGTCCCAACAGTGCGTTGTTCTTGGTCCTGATCGTGGTGTGCGGCATGCTGGGTCTCACGCTTCTGTGGCCCTTTGCCAGCGGTCTATTCCGTTTCGGTCCACTTCACACCGATGATCTCTCGCTGACCGTGGGTGCTGCCGCGGCCCTGTTGCTTCTGCTCGAGTTGTTGAAACCGCTTTGGCGAAAGCAGACACAGGCATGAACAAGTCGTTATGTCCCTCGCCCTGAGGTCGCACAGGTTTGTCTAACATCGGGGCAAAGTATATAAAGGATCAAGAATATGAAACACGTGCTCTCACCCGTTGATGGTTCGGAACAGTCGCATCGCGCCTTGGAGTTTGCAGCGCGGTTGGCGCAGGACCTCAATGCCAAGCTCACCATATTGGCTGTCCGCCAGTATGTTGTCGGTCGCAAAGCGGTTGCAAATGTTTGGTCCGATGAAGAAACGGAGACAATTCTCAATGAGGCCAAGCAGATTGCCGATGTACAATTTCGCAAAGGTGCTTTGGCGATTGATCGCAGATCGCGCGATGTTGCCCATGCAATCGTTGATTATGCCGAACAACATCAAGTTGATCTGATTGTTATGGGCGCAGCAGGAAAGGGCAGCGTTAAGACTTTCCTGATTGGCTCGGTTTCCGCAGATGTATTGAAGAAGTCGGTTTGCCCCGTCACAGTTGTCCATTAATGAGCCCGGAGAGCACCGCAATTGGTTTACCCGGGCCTTCGTGTCAGTCTAACCCGCCTTGGACTTACGCAGGTAGATAAACCAATACACCCCGCCCACCAGCACGCCTCCGCCGATGATATTGCCGATTGTCACCGGGACAAGACTGATGAGGAACCCGGGCCACGTCAGGGAGGAAAAATTTTCGGGACTGCTGGCAATCTGCGCCCACAATTCTGTCGGAGCCCAATCTCGGATGAGCAGGCCCAAGGGCACAAGATACATATTGGCTACGGAATGTTCGAAGCCTGCTGCAACGAAGGCCGAGACGGGAAAGAGAATGGCAAGCACTTTGTCGCCCGTGGAGCGGCCACCGAGCGAAAGCCAGACGGCGAGGCACACGAGGACATTGCACAGTATGCCAAGGAATAGAGCATCCCAGAATGGCAGGGCCACCTTGGCTGCCGCCAGTTCCAACGCAACGCTGGCAATGCTGCCTTTTCCATTCAGATACTGTCCGGAGAGGAACACCAGCAGGGCCGTTGCCATCGCGCCTACAAAATTGCCGACGAAGACAATGAACCAGGCCCGCAGCATTTCGTTAAGGCGCACCTTGCCGGCGGCGAGGGCCATGACCATCAGCGTGTTGCCGGTGAAAAGTTCAGCCCCGCCGAGGATCACCAGAATGAGCCCGAGGCAGAACGGAATGCCCGCGAGAAGCCTGCTGAAGCCATAGGGAACTTGGCCATTGGCGCCAGCCAGAATGGTTGATGCGAACATGGCGCCGAGACCGATGAAGGCCCCGGCAAGGATTGCGAGGATGAAGAGGCTCAGGGTATCAAGCCGGGTTTTCTGCACCCCGACAAGCTCGGCCTTGGCGGCGATTTCCACGGGCAAAAGGGCATCCACCCCATGGTTCTCCGGGTTATTCATGTCACGTTCTTTCGCTGTCGTCTGTTCTGACCACGGTTGCCGATGAATGTTCTGGTCAGTATGGCAAAGCCGCTGACCGATACAAGTGGAATGGGTTGTGGCGCGTGATGGCCAGGGATCAGCTGCCCAGCGGCCTTAACTCCCGCAGCAGTTTTTCCTTGATCGCCCTGGCAAAATCTTCAAATCCCTGAGC
>JBAVOA010000218.1:0-5801 GCA_049691635.1 Aestuariivirga sp.
CCCTATATCCGCGGCCTTTTGATGCTTGCGCTGCTCTTCCGCACCATCGAGGCCTTCAAAATGGCCGATCTCGTCATCCTGCTCACCAAGGGCGGCAATGACACCATGACCATTTCCTACCATGTGATCCGCATTGCCAATGAGCAGAACAAGACCAGCGAGGGGGCCGCCCTCTCCTACCTTCTGCTCTTTGTGGTGATCGTGCTCACCAATCTCTATCTCTACATCGCCAACCGCCGCAGCCAGGAATCCTGATCAATGGCAACCTCGTCGACATTCTGGGAAAAACTGGGCTTCCGTAAGGCTTCCGGCGTCGGCGAAGCCGGCTGGGGACACACGCTCTTTGCCGCGATCATCAGTCTCATCTACTTCCTGCCCGTGCTGCTGATCATTATAACGTCCTTTAAGCTGCAGAATGAGGCCCTGTCCGTTCCGCCAAAATTCTTTCCCACCTCCTTCTTTGGCCTGATCAATCCGGAACTTGTCTTCACCCCGACCCTGGAGAACTTCACCTCCGTGTTCTCGCGCGCCTTCACCACCGGCGGTGCGGCCGAAAGCACGGGCTTTGACCGCTACTTCTTTAATTCCATGTTTATCGCCGGCTCCTCCGTGCTGCTTGCCCTCGTCATCGGCACACTGGCCGCCTATGGCTTCTCGCGCTATCCCTTGAAGGGCAACGACACCTACCTCTTCATCATCCTCACGACGCGCATGCTGCCCGCCATCGTGGTGATCATTCCAATCATCCTGATGTTCCGCATTGCCGGGCTCTCCGGCTCCTATCTCGGGGTCATCTTCCTCTACACCGCTTTCAACCTGCCCTTCACCATCTGGATGATGAAAAGCTTCTTCGATGAATTATCGCTGGATGTGGAAGACGCAGCCCGCATTGATGGCTCCTCGGAACTTCGCGTCTTCTTCAAAATCTGCCTGCCCCAGGTGATCGCGGGCCTTGCCGCCACTTTCGTCTTCGGCCTCATCCTCACCTGGAACGAATTCCTCTTCGCCCTCCTCCTTACCGGCATTGATACCCGCACCGTGCCCGTGGCCATGAACCAGGCCGTGGCGGGCGGAGGCATCGGGGTGCTCTGGGGCCTGTTGGCGGCCATTGAAACCCTGTTCCTCATCCCTGTTTTCCTCGTCACCTTCTTCCTGCAGAACCATCTGCTGCGTGGCGTTACTTTCGGAACGGTAAAGCGCTGATATGTCAACCATTGAAGTCAAGAAGATCACCAAGAAATACGGCGAGTTCGTTGCCGTGAAAGATGCCGACCTGTTGGTAAAAGCGGGCGAAGTTGTCTGCCTTCTCGGCCCCTCGGGCTGCGGCAAGACGACGACACTCCGCATGATCGCGGGCCTCGAGCGTGCCACGGCGGGAGACGTGATCATCGCCGGCAAGCGCATGAATGATCTGCCGCCGGAAAAGCGCGATATTGCCATGGTGTTCCAGTTCTACGCCCTCTATCCGGCGCTGAATGTGGGGCAGAACATCGCCATGCCCCTCCATTTTGAAAAGCTCTCCAAGGAAGAAACCGATAAGCGCGTCAACAAGGTCGCGAAAATTCTCCACCTCACTGAAGTGCTGGACCGCATGCCGGGCCAGGTCTCGGAAGGTGAAAAGCAGCGCATCGCGGTCGCCCGCGCCATCGTGCGCGATCCCAATTGCTTCCTCTTTGACGAGCCCCTGTCGCGTCTCGATGTGGAACTGCGCCATTCCATGCGCGGCCAGATCAAGGAGGTCCTCTCGAACCTCTCGAAGGCCACCGTCATCGTCACCCACGACCAGCTTGAAGCGCTTACCATGGCCGACCGCATTGCCATCATGCGTGACGGCATGATCGAGCAGGTGGGAACCCCCCATGAGGTCTTCGCCAAGCCCGCCAATGTCTTTGTCGCAAGCTTCATCGGAACCCCGCAGATGAACCTGATGGAAGCCGATCTCAAGTCCTTCGACAAGGGCACGGCCTCGGTGACGCTTGCGGGCAACGCCGTTGAAATGCCAGCCAACCCCGCGGTCTCAACCCTCAAGCCTTCCAAAGTCATGATCGGCATCAGGCCAAGAGCCTTCACGGCCGAGGACAAGGCCAGCAAACACACCATTCAGGCCCAGGCCGAACTCATAGAACCCATGGGCGCTGAAACGCTCATTCATGCCCGCACCAAAGTCGGCGGCGACATTCGCGTGGTGGTGCCGCGCACCCAGCGGATCAAGATTGGCGAAGTGCTTCATCTCAAGCCAGATCCGAAACAGACCCATTTCTTCGGCGAGAATGGAAAGGCGGTGCGCGCATGAGCAGCAACCCGCAAACCGGCATGACCGCCCGCTCCGCCTTGCGCCTTGAGCTGTTCATCATTGGCCTTGGCCTGTTTGCCCTTGTCCTGATCTTTCAGCCCTTCAGCATCACGCTCTTTGCCATCGGCAGCGGCCTTGTCGTGCTCGCAGGCCTGGTGAACAATCTGCTGCCGCTGGCCCAGCCTGGAGTCCAGGTAAGGTCTGTCGTGGTTGTCGCCCTCGTCGTGGCCATGATCTTCTGCATCGTCCTGCTTGTCTCAATCTCGGCGGCACATCTCTATGGTGTGTTCTTCCTCAAGCCGCCCGACCCCAACACTGTCACCGGCAAGGCAGCCCTTGCTGCCCTGCCCTTTTACAAGCAGCCCTTCGTCTGGTCGCTTGCCGTCGTGGCCGCAGGCCTGGCCGCAATCATCACCTACATGAACAAGGCCGCCCGCTGACATGCGTTACGATGTGTCGGTCATCGGACTCTATATCCTTGATGTGCTTGGCCGCCCCGTCACCAAAATCCCCGACCGCGGCAATGTGGATTTCATCGAGGAAATCCGCCTGACAGTCGCGGGCACCGCCGGTGGCACCGTCGTCGATACCGCAAAGCTCGGCCTGAAGAGTCTCGCTGTCGGCGCCGTGGGCGACGATGAAAAGGCCGACTGGGTTTTGCTCACCCTCGCCAGGCACGGCATCGATACCAGCGCCATGCAGCGCCTCAAGGGCATTCCCACCTCCGCCACCATCCTGAATGTCAGGCCCAATGGCGACAGGCCGGCCCTCCACGTGCGCGGCGCTTCCGATCATTTTGACGTGGCCCCCGCCATGTATGATCAGGTCTTCGATGCGCCCATCATCCATCTCGGCGGAACGGGGTTGTTGAAAAAACTCGATGGCCCGGCCAGCGTCACTCTCCTGAAGGAAGCCAGAAAGCGTGGCCGCACCGTAACCTTCGATCTCATCGCGGCGAACGCCGAAACCATTGGCATCGTTGGCCCGCTCCTGCCCTACATCGACTACTTCATGCCTTCGATTGAAGAGGCAAAGGACATGTCCGGCCAGTCCACCGCGGCGGACTGCGCCAAGTTCTATCTCGACAAGGGCGCCACCTGTTGCGTCTTCACCCTTGGCGGCGATGGTGCCTACTATGCCCACAAGGATGGCACCCGGCTCACCTCGCCCGCCTATGATATCAAGATCGTCGATACCACCGGTTGCGGCGATGCCTTCGACGCAGGCTTCATCGCCAGCCTGCACCACAAGATGGATACTGAAACTGCCCTGCGCTTCGCCCAGGCCTCGGCCGGCCTGGTGGCCAGCGGATTGGGCTCCGACGCCGGGATCGTTTCCTTTGAGGATACGTTACAGAAAATGAAAAGCTGGAAGATCAAGTCATGAGATTTACGGGCAGACGCGCAGTAGTTACAGGTGGAGCTTCGGGCATCGGCGAAGCCGTAGCCAAGCGCATCGCAGCCGAAGGCGGCAAGGTTGCCGTCTGGGATCTCAACGGCGGCATCAAGGTTGATATTTCAAACTACGAGTCGGTCGAAAAGGCCGCCGCCGAAACCATCAGGCAGATCGGCGGCATCGACATTCTGGTGAACAGCGCCGGCATCACCGGTCCAACCGTTCCCCTCATGGAATTCCCCATCGATGGCTGGAAGCAGGTCATCGACATCAATCTCAACGGCACCTTCTACTGCAACCGGGTGGCGGCGCCCCACATGGTGGCCCAGAACTACGGCCGCATTGTCAACATCGCCTCCATCGCAGGCAAGGAGGGCAACCCCAACGCCTCCGGCTACTCCGCCTCGAAGGCCGGCGTCATCGGCCTGACCAAGTCGTTGGGCAAGGAACTCGCCAAATACAACATCACCGTGAATGCCGTCACCCCCGCCGCCGTGCGCACCCCCATCTTCGACCAGATGCCGCAGACCCACATTGATTTCATGCTGTCCAAAATCCCCAAGGGCCGCTTCGGCACCGTCGATGAAATGGCCAGCCTCATCTGCTGGCTGGCCAGCGAGGAAAGCTCCTTCTCCACCGGCGCGGTATTTGATCTTTCGGGCGGCCGCGCCACATACTAAAGCGCGGTGTAACCGCCATCGATGAGCATATCCTGGCCGCAGACAAGGTCGGACGCTGACGACGCCAGATAAAGGATCATGTCGGCCACTTCAACCGGCCTGCCAAAACGCCCGGCCGGAATCTTGGCCAGCATGGGGCCTGCCTTTTCCGGACTGCCCCAGTTCTTTTCGCCCATGGGGGTGATAATGACCGTCGGGCAAACCGAATTGATCTGAATGTTATATTTCGCCCACTCAACCGTCATGGCCTTGGTGAGCATGTTGAGACCGCCCTTGGAAGCGCAATAGGCCCCGTGATCATCAACGGCGATAACGCCCGCCTGTGATGAAACATTGATGATCTTTCCGGCCTTCCTTGCAATCATCTGCGGCGCCAGCTCCCGCGCCATCAGAAATGGCGCACGCAGGTTGACCGCCATCGTCGTGTCCCAGTCTTCGATGGAGGCCTGGAGCAGCGGAGCGAGAAGGGCAATGCCTGCATTGTTGACCAGAATATCGATGCTGCCGAATTCCCGCAAGGCGGCCCGCGCCGCTTTCACCGGTTCCTCGGGGCTTGCGAGATCGGCTTCAATGGTGAAGCATTTTCGCCCAATCCCCCTGATCGCGGCGGCGACATCCTCGAGCCCGGCCCTGTCGCGCCCCACCGCCGCAATGTCAGCACCAGCATCAGCCAGAACCTTGCATGTCTCATAGCCGATGCCTTTTGTAGCGCCGGTCACCAGCGCAACTTTCCCCGCAAGGCTAAATCTTTTTATCCATTCGGCCATTGTTTCTCTCCCGGTGTTCGGTAATCATTCCTGCAAAACCATTGCGGGTCAATGGCAACAGCGCGGGGAGTTGGCACATGGAAAGAATGGCGCAGATCATCAAGGTGAAGGCGGAGGTCATTCCCGAATACAAGCGCATCCACGCCGCTGTCTGGCCGGAAATCCTCAAGGCGATTTCCTCTTCAAACATCCGGAACTACACCATATTCCTGAAAGAGCCGGAGAACATCCTCTTTGCCTACTGGGAATACCACGGCACGGACTTCAAGGCCGACATGGAAAAAATCAAGCAGGCGCCCCGCATGCGGGAATGGTGGAACATCACCGACCCCATGCAGGTGCCCTACGACACCCGCAAGCCCGGCGACTGGTGGGCGGTGATGGAAAACGTGTTCCACACGGACTAACCCGCCAGCATCCGTCATTCCGGCGTTGGGAGAAATTCATTATTAATCCGTAGACGGACGATTTATGTTTCAGGAAGTATCTGGCTTCATCGCATCCCAGGCAAGCCAATCGCATTCGACGAGCACCTCATCGACCTCGTGAACTGGCTTCCTGCGGTAGCCGGGAGGACGACCCGGCCTGAGCGGCGATGTGGACTTCGGCCATGGCGCTTTTGCGCGCCTGAGCTGACAGCGTACGAGTCGTTTGGCCTGGCTCGGC
>JBAVOA010000219.1:0-3738 GCA_049691635.1 Aestuariivirga sp.
TCTTTGACGTGGCAGCCTTTCTCATTGATGGCTTCGCCTATGCCTCGGAGGCTCTGGTTGGCCAATCCGTTGGTGCCAAAAACCGCGAGCGCTTTTACCGTGCCATTCGCCTGACAATGCTTTGGGCGCTTGTTGTGGGAGCCCTTTGCAGCGCCATCATCTGGTTCGCCGGGCCTTGGTTCATTGACCTCATGACAGTTAATGCGGAGGTGCGCGAAACCGCGCGGCACTATTTGTTTTGGGTCAGCCTCACACCGTTTCTCGGCACCATCTGTTTTCAGTTCGATGGCATCTATACCGGCGCCATGGCCACACGCGATATGCGCAACATGATGGTGCTCTCGCTCATGATCTATCTCGCATCATGGTGGGTTCTTGAGCGTGAGTTCGGCAATCACGGGCTCTGGGCGGCGCTCTGCATTTTCTTTATTGCCCGTGGCATTACCTATGCTATGCGGATGCCAGCATTGGCGCGTGCAGCTTTTGCCGAGTTAAGAAATTAAACAAAGAATGGGGATTAAGATGTTGGATGAATTTAAGAATTTCGCTTTCAAGGGCAATGCCTTTGACCTCGCAGTTGGTGTTATTATTGGCGGCGCCTTTGGCAAGATTGTTGATTCGATCGTCAATGATCTGATCATGCCAATTGTCGGCAGCCTTACAGGCGGCTTGGATTTCAATAACTATTTTTTCGGCCTGAGCTCAAATGTGACTGCGACCGCGATTGCCGCCGCCAAGGAACAGGGCGCCGTTTTTGCATATGGCAGCTTCATCACTGTGCTGATCAATTTCCTGATCATCGCCTTTATTCTCTTCCAGTTGGTGAAAGTGTCCAACCGGATGAAGAAGGCCGAGCCGCCAGCGCCACCGGCCGCGGCGACAACCACCGAAGTTCTGCTCAAGGAAATCCGCGACGCTCTGGCTCCTGCCAAGAAGAAGTAAGCGTTTCTGGCATGACTGACATGGGGCCCGGGTGCTGGACACCCGGGCCTCTTTTTTGCTCTAAGGGCCGCCATGAACACGCAATCCCATCTCAAAGCCATCACCGCTCCAGCCCAGCTCGAACCCGACAGCGGCATCGTCAAGGCCGCCATGTATGGCTTCGGCAGGCCAGGCGTCATCCCGCTTTGGGCAGGCGAAGGCAACCTCCCCACGCCGCAGGAGTTCAGCAAGCCCGCCGCGGAAAGCCTGCTCGCCGGCGAAACCTTCTACACCTGGCAGCGCGGCATTCCGGAACTCCGCGAAGCGCTCGCCCGCTACCACGCGCGCCACTACGGCAGGGACTTCAGCTTCGAGAATTTCTTTGTCACCGGCGGCGGCATGCAGGCCATCCAGACCGCCATTCAGATGATAGCGGGCGAAGGCGATGAAATCATCATTCCAAGTCCCGCCTGGCCCAACTATGCCGGCCCCTTGCGGATGCAGGGTTCCCGCCCGGTGGAAGTGCCCATGGATTTCCGCAACGGCAAATGGTCCCTCGATTTTGACCGGCTGTTTTCTGCCATCACGCCGCGCACCAAGGCGCTTTGCCTCAATTCGCCGTCCAACCCGCTGGGCTGGACCGCCTCGCGCGAGGACCTGATCGCCATCCGCGATGTCTGCCGCAAACACGGCATCTGGATCTTCGGCGATGAGGTCTATTCGCGCTTTTTCTACGGGGCCAAGAATGAAGCCCGCGCCCCCTCGTTCCTCGATGTCTGCGACGTGGAAGAGCGGCTCCTGCTCGCCAATACCTTCTCCAAAAACTGGGCCATGACCGGCTGGCGCGTGGGCTGGCTGCAGGCCCCCAGGGAGCTTGGTCCCGTCATCGAGCGCATCATCCAGTACAACTCCAGCGGCACGCCCGCCTTCCTCCAGCGCGGCTGCGTTGCTGCCCTGGATAAGGGTGATGATTTCGTCGCCATGCAGGTGGCAAAAGCCTTGGCCAACCGCGATCTTGTGGTGAAGTTCCTGCGCGACTTCCCGCAGATCCGCTTCGAGGTTCCAACCGGGGCTTTCTACATGTTCTTCAGGATTGAGGGCATGAAGGATTCCGCCGAAACGGTCCGCCGCCTGATTGATGAGGCCGGCGTCGGCTTTGCCCCAGGGTCAGCCTTCGGCACGGAGGGTGAAGGCTTCATGCGGATGTGCTACCTGCGCGATCCGGCTCAATTGCAGGAGGCCATGGCCCGTTTCGGCCAGTGGCTAAAAAATCATCAGCCCGTATGACCTGCTGTTCTTTTAGTTGCTGCAATGCGCATATTTGTTGCGCAAGCGCGTCCATGCCGAATTCATGGCAATTCGGAGATCAAGAAATAATACAAATAAATCAATATATTGTTAGATAGTTCTGGCTCCGTCGGAATTTGGCCTGGCCTTTGCAAAAGATATTGCAATGCACACGTCTGGTTGGATCCTCCCATTTTCAATTCAGAGCACTCGTGTCGCGGAGTGGCTTTCTTTGAAACCACTTTCGTAAAGGGGTGGGCGGCGAAAGGTTGCTGCCGTTCACCCCTCTTTTTTCCCAGGACTGCGAATACACGCTTTTCGTACAGGAATAGGATTTTACTATCTAAAATAGAAATTAATCCTAAGGCATCTGCCGCGCCCGCAGACAGGAATCTGCCCCTTTCGGCTATCCCCCTAGCTCTCCCTGCTATAAATCGGCTGCACGGCTCTCCTATTAAGTTTAAACGCCTATTAAGAGCTTATAGTCCTACGACGGTCGCGCCAATGCAATGACGCCATCGATCACGAATTGCACTGCAAGGGCGGCGAGAATGATGCCGAGCATCCGTGTGATGACGGCGCGGCCGGTAATGCCCATGATCTTGGAGATGCGCTCTGCCATGAGGAAGCTCAGGTAACAGGCGAGCATCACCAGGGCCGCCACACCAAAGAGCCCGACAAGATAGTCAGTTTTTCCACCCGCCCGCCCCGCCAGCAGGATCATGGCGGTAATGGCCCCTGGTCCCGCCATCAAGGGAATGGCCAGCGGAAAGGCCGCAATATTGCGCACATGATCAACGCTCACCGCCGCATCCGCCGTGGCCTTCAAGCGCTGACTGCGCCGGTCAAATACCATCTCTGCCGCCGAGGAAAGCAGCAGCAGGCCGCCCGCAATCCGGAATGCCGACAGCGAGATGCCAAGAAGCCAAAGCAGCTTGGCCCCGCCAAGGCCCGCGGCCAGCAGGATGCAAAAGGCAATGACGGAACCCCGCAGCGCCACTTCACGTTTTTCCTTCACCGACAGGTCATGGGTGAGGCCCAAAAACAGGGCGCTGAGGAAGATGGGATCGGCGACCACCAGAAGCGTGGCAAGTGCCGAGGTGAGATAGTCAATCATCGTGGCAGGCTAACATGGGGCAGGGCTCAGGAGCCAGACCGTTTGGCAAGCTGAATGAGATTTTCCAGCCCCTGCAAAAAATTTGACCTGTCCTTCGGCGTGAACACCGGATTGCTGCCGCGCATCTCGCCCGTTTCGCGCAATTGCGCCATCAGGTCGCGCATGGCCAGCGCCATGCCGATGCTGTCCGTGGTGAAGGGCTTGCCGAAATGTGAAACAACCTTGGCCCCCTTTTTGATCGCCCGTGAAGCCAGTGGAATATCCGCCGTGATCACAATGTCTCCAGCGTCTGCCTGTTCCGCAATCCAGTCATCCGCCGCGTCGGCTCCATCGGAAACCACCACCCGTTTGACATTGTCCCCAAAGGGAAGCCGCATGTGCGAGTTGGAGACATAGTGAATGACAAGGCCGTG
>JBAVOA010000220.1:0-3260 GCA_049691635.1 Aestuariivirga sp.
ATCATATCCAACGCCATGAAACATGAATGTGGCTGTTGGGTTTGCAAATCGCCTTTTCCCTGCCACGAAAATCACTGTGGCGATAGAGTCTGAATTTCCAATGTTGTGTGTTTCAATTTCGAAGGGCATTGAAATCAAGGCATTGTAAATTGTTATTCCCGCAACAACGTTTCCGCCCGGCGAACTCATCGCAATTGTTAGCTTTGTAGCTCCGGCCCCCTGAAGTTCAACCAGATATGAAATGAATTGGTTTTGAACTCGCTCATCAACGCCAGCGGAAAAATACAAATAGTGCTCCGACATATCGCATCCCCTTCTTCCTTTGACTTAGAACCATAAGCAGACAAAATCAATGGGTTTGTCAAGTATACAATCGCCCACCGTACGGTCATTCGGCTATAAGAGGGTATTCTCCACACTTAAACCTATCCCAGTGAGCGCAAGGCACCCTTGAAACAGGGCGCATCGCTTAAATCCAATCGGCTGACGTGATGCCATGGTAAAACACTTGGGAGGCTCGAAGTTACAGGTTCGAGCGTGGCTCCATTTTTTGAATGACGGCATTGAGGCAAGTGGGTCGCGGCTCAGAAGGCAACACACATTTCCATCTAGTCCAGTTCCCAGCCCGGGCCTTGTGCCCGTTGCATTGGCCCCGCCGCACTGAAAAATTTCGAGCCTTTTTGCCTGGCGGGGTTGGTGAACACCAGCGTGGCCCAGTTCCCCAGCAACAGGGTTTGGCCTGTAACCAGCCCGCGATTGCGGTAGGCCGCACTTACCCAGCGAATCTGGTCGCGGGTAAGACCGGACAAGATCAGCATACCGCCGGGGGCCAGGATTGAGGTCAGGCCCTGGGCGAGGCTGATCAGGGGGCGGGCCAGGATGTTGGCGAAGATCAGGTCATAGGGCGCGTCATTGGCAATGCGGGTGTGCTTGAGACCTGGTGCGGTCACGGTTCTGAGAAGCGGTGCCACGCCGTTCAGCGCTGCGTTCGCCTGCGTTACGCGGACGGCTTCGGGGTCAATGTCGGTGGCAAGGGTTTTCCGTTTTGTGGCTTGCGCCGCAGCGATGGCCAGCACGCCGGTGCCGCAGCCGAGATCGAGAATGCGTTGTGGCTTGCGCCGTTTGAGAATGGCATCAAGGGCGAGAAGGCAGCCGGACGTGGTGCCGTGGTGGCCGGTTCCGAAGGCCGTTCCGGCATCAATCTCAAGGGGCACGCCGCCATGACGCCGCGTTTCGCGGTCATGGGAGCCGTGGAGAAAAAATCTGCCGGCGATGACGGGTGCCAGGCCTTCGAGCGAGTGCTTCACCCAATCCCTGTCGGGCAATTCAGAGACAATACCTGAGGGCAACTGCAACAGCCGTTTCGCTTCATCGGCATCCGCAGCAGTGGCGAAATAGGCCACGGTTTCCCAGAGGTTTTGGGCCTCGTCGGTTTCATTGATGGTAACGGCCAGTGGCTCGATGCGGAAATCATTCTCGAAGCGGCTTGCCATTTCTTCCGCCGCTGCATGGGCGAGGGCAGGGAGGGTGAGGATTACACGCGCTGGGGTCATGGCGAGGGGCTTTAGCCGCCCCCGGCATTTTCGTCCATCAGGTCAAGGGAACAATCTGGATTTCAACGCGGCGGTTCTGTGCCTTGCCGGAGGCGGATGCGTTGGAGGCGATGGGCTGGCTTTCCCCAAAGCCCTGGACGGAAAAGCGCTGGCTGTCGAGCTGCTGGGAGACCAGGTATTCGGCAACCGAATTGGCACGGCGGTTGGAAAGCTCTTCGTTGTAGCCGTCGGAACCATCGGAGTCAGTGTGGCCGTTCACATCGACAAGGGTCTGGTTGAATTCGCGCAGCACGATGGCGACGGAATTCAGCACGTCGTAGAAGGCGGGCTTGATGTCTGACTGGTCGGTGGCGAAGGTGATGTTGGAAGGCATGTTGAGAACGATATTGTCACCACGGCGGGTGACCGACACGCCGGAACCTTCCAGGCGTTGGCGCAATTTGCTTTCCTGATTATCCATGTAGAGGCCCACGCCGCCGCCGGCGAGCGCGCCGAGGCCGGCACCTACCAGCATGGCTTTGCGGGTCTTCACATTTGTGGTGCCACCGAGGAGGGCGCCTGCGGCGGTGCCGAGCAAGGCACCGGTGCCGGCGCCAAGGGCGGTGTTGGAAACCTTCTGCTCGCCGGTATAGGGGTCGGTTGAGCAGGCAGCGAGCAGGAAAGATCCGGCGGTCAGGGCGATAATGGCGTGTTTCATGATTTCCCTCGAATGGATTTGGGGGCCTGTTTAAGGGCATTTGTGGCCGGAGTGTGGTTAACGAAGGGTTACTTACTCGGCGGCGACGGCCGTCTCATCCACGAGGAAGCCGCCGGACTGGCGTTTCCAGAGATTGGCATAGAGGCCATTGCGCTTGAGCAGCTGCTTGTGGGTGCCTTCCTCGACGATGCGGCCGCGGTCCATGATGATCAGGCGGTCCATGGCGGCAATGGTTGAAAGCCGGTGGGCCACGGCAATCACGGTCTTGCCCTCCATCAGGGTGTAGAGATTTTCCTGGATGGCTGCTTCGACTTCGGAATCGAGCGCGCTGGTTGCTTCGTCGAGCACAAGGATGGGAGCGTTCTTGAGCAGGACGCGGGCGATGGCCACGCGCTGGCGCTGGCCGCCGGAGAGCTTCACGCCGCGCTCGCCCACATGGGCGTCGTAGCCGGTGCGGCCTTTGGGATCGACGAGGCCGGCGATGAATTCATCGGCGTGGGCTTTTCGAGCCGCTGCTTCGACATCAGCAAGGGTGGCGTCGGGCATGCCGTAACGCAGGTTATCGATGACCGAACGGTGGAGGAGCGAGGTATCCTGGGTCACCACGCCGATGTTGGCGCGGAGCGATTCCTGGGCCACCTGCGAAATGTTCTGGCCGTCAATGCGGATGGCGCCGCTTTCGAGATCGTAAAAGCGCAGGAGCAGATTGGCGAGGGTGGATTTGCCGGCACCCGAGCGGCCCACGAGGCCCACTTTTTCACCGGGGTGGACGGTGAGCGAGAGATTGTCCACCACCTCGCGCCCGTGCTCAGGCGCGGGCTTGCCATAGTTGAAGCGCACCGTGTCAAAGACAATCTCACCCTTGCCGACGACCAAGGGTTTGGCATCGGGCACGTCGGCCACGAGGCGATCGCGCGAAATAGTGTCAAGGCTGTCCTGGATGACGCCAACATCCTCAAAGAGGCCCGCGACCTCCCAGATGATCCATTGCGACATGGCCTTGAGGCGGA
>JBAVOA010000221.1:0-1837 GCA_049691635.1 Aestuariivirga sp.
GGAAATCCGTGATTGAACAGCAACTGACAAAATGACCACCCTCGACGCAACGCCACCCAACGACCCAATTACACCCATGTATGGTTAACATTCAGTTAACATGCTGTAGCGATCAGGGAAAATCCGAACTCAGGCGGATCGCCAGGAAGCAAAGGCGTTGCTGCCAGTGAGTAGCGAAAGCCTTTCATTGACGCGCCATTTCTCCGGCTGCTCACCGGATTTTTTCAGCTTTCTAAGAGCTTCAGCGAGATCAGCAATGTCCGCGCAGTGCAGCATGGGAGCGCGGTGCTGGCGCTGCTTGTCCGGCTTGCCGTGGGCACAGAAGAGACGCGCTTCCTTATCGAGAATCGGCAATAGTGATTCGGCGGTTTTGAGATAGTCTGCAAGATCGGCGCCCAGGATTTGCGCGTAGAGCGAACCGGGATAGACGTAATCAGCGGCAAAAAGAATCTCGGCCTGCCGATCAAGGAGCGAGACTGAGTCCGGTGAATGGCCGGGCGTGTGAATCACGTCAAGCTTGCGTCCGCCGAGATCAATGGACGTGCCAATGGGGAGCCATGTGGAGACCTTCACTGGGTTCCATGTCATGCCTTCGTAGAATCCCAGAAACAAGTCATCAGCCGCATGGAAAATGCCAACTCGTTCGCAAGCCCGCAGGATTGGCAGATCGGCAATGGCGATATTCTCAAAGCGATGCAGATTTCCGGTGTGATCGAAATGCATGTGGGACGGCATGGCGGTAACCGGCAAATCAGTGAGCGATTTCACGACTTCGGAAATGTCCCGAACGCCGGGGCCCGTATCAAACAGCAGGGCGCGGTCCCTGCCCGCAATCAGATAATTCCAGTTGATCTGGTGAAAGCGCGGTTCGCCTATGGCGTAAACGCCGGGCGAAACGTCCTCAATTGCAAACCAGCCATCAAACCAGCGCACACCTTCCGCGAGCATGCTAGGCTTTTTCTGTTCCATAGAAGAGCGATACCACATGTTGGGCTTCGGCAAAGAACAGCCAGCGTTCGAGAACGGCGGCGCATAGGGCTGCGCAGGCGGCGACTAGGGAAAACCATGGCGTGGCAAGGCAGGCTGCAAGTGCCAGCAGCGTGGCAAGCAGAAGAAAGACTACCGTCTTACGCAGCTTGAGGGCATGCTTGCGGGCCACGGAAAAACCCATTTCCTTCATGATGTAATTCTCGGAGGTGTGCGGCACTTCCCATTGGCGCACGCCCGCACCCAGCCCGGTGGCCGCCGCCATTGTATGGGTCCGCTCCTCACTGTCGATGCCGCGCCAATAGAAATACTTCAAAACCGCCACCGCAAGCAGCGCGGCAACCGTGAGAATAACCTGAAAAATCTGAAAGCGGCCAAAGACGGTTGCTACCGCCGTCATCAGCGCCCCGCCTGAAGCCAGCGCAAAAGCCAGATAGACCGGAACCGTAAGTGGATGGTTCCAGGCGCGGATCGTCTTAAGCGTCGAATAGATCTTTGCCGTACAGAAAACCGTGACGGCGCACATGGCTGCTGTTGCAAGGCCAAGCGGCCCGATCCATGTGGGCGCGTGGAAAATGTCCAGCCAGGTCACGCCGAACAGAACAGTCGGAACATAAGTCACAACGGCGGCTACACCCTCGCGCGAGAGCCAGGAGCTGCGCCATTGGGAGAAGGCCCGCCAGGCGCGCTCCGGATGGCCGAGATGGAAGGTGGATGACAGCAAACCAACAGTGATGAGGCCGAGGGCAGCCACGATGGACGTCAAGCCAAACGCGAGACTCGAGGCCGGACCGTGATTGAAGCCGACGAGCCCAAGCAAAGCCAGCAGGCCGTAGCCGGCACCCGAAGC
>JBAVOA010000222.1:0-2143 GCA_049691635.1 Aestuariivirga sp.
CTTTTGACGATGGCTACACCCAAATGGCGCTCGATGGCCTGGATACCGATGGCGACGGCTTGTATAGTCAGGACGAGTTAGCCCCTCTCACCAAAGAAAACATCGAATCCCTCAAGGAATATGGCTATTTCACCGTGATGCGGGCCAATGGCGAACAGCAGAAGACTGGTGAGGTCACCGACTACGGCCAGATCTGGAGCAACAACAAGCTGACCCTGCATTTCCAGGTCCCCCTGGTCAAGCCAATCGATCCGGCGAAGCAGGAATTCATGCTCAAGGTCTATGATCCGGAGTTTTTTATCGATCTTGAGTATCCGGCCGACGACGCCGTCGATGTCACTGGCAAGATCCCCCAATCCTGCAAGCTCGTGGTGAAGCCGGTGCCCACCGATGCCGAACTGGACCAGACCCGCACCATGCTGTCCACCAAGGGCAAGGACTGGAAGCCGGAAGTCGAAGAGGACTTCGGCGCGATGTTTGCCCAGGCCGTATCGGTTGCCTGCAAAGCATGATGCAATTATTGCGCAACCTGTTCCTGATTTTAGCGCTTGCGGGAATCTTCATTGCTCCAGCTGTGGCGCAAACCGCAAGCCAACCCACAAGTGAAGTGAAAATCGACAAGCGGAAACTGCTGGTCCAGCCCCGCAATGCCGACGGTTCGCTGATCATGGTCTCCTTCTGGGAAGATCCCGTGCTCTGGGTGCGAGACAAGCAGCAGGAATTTTATGGTGCCATGTCCGGCGCCTTGCGCAATATCAGAACCGGCAACGCCGCGGCCGCCGCCTGGACCTTGATGCTCCTCAGTTTCGGCTACGGCATTTTCCATGCCGCAGGCCCCGGCCACGGCAAAACCGTCATCTCCGCCTGGCTGCTCGCCACCGAGCATGAATTGAAACGGGGAGTCGTGATAGCCTTCCTGAGTTCCGTCATTCAGGCGCTGGTCGCCATTGCCCTGATCAGCATCCTGTTGCTCGTTGTCGCGAGTGCCGGACGAACCGCCAAAGATGTGGCGGGCTTCCTCGAAAGCGCCAGCTACGCCATGATTGGAGCCATGGGCCTCTATTTGATCTGGACAGCACTTCGCCCCCATGGCCACCATGAATCGCACGATCATCACGGTCACACCCATCACCACCACGCCCATGACGACCATGTGTACGACGAGCACTGCGGCCATGCCCATGCCCCTGAAGCCAAACAGGTCCGGGGCGAATGGTCGCTGGCCAAGGCGTTCTCATTGGCCTTTGCCGTGGGCATCAGGCCCTGCACCGGTTCGCTTCTGGTCCTCATTCTGGCCAATGCCTTAGGCATCTATTGGGCGGGCGTGGCGTCAACCCTTGTCATGGCCGTCGGCACTTTTCTCACCGTGTCCTTCATCGCGGGGCTTGCCGTATATTCCAGGAAACTCGCCATGCGCCTGGCTGCGCGCGACGGCCAGTGGCTCGGCTGGCTGGCCTTTGCCTTGCGTCTGGGCGGCGGTCTCGCCATCGCCGGGCTAGGCGGATTGCTCTTCATGGGATCCCTCGGAACAACGGCAGGAATGATGTGATGAACCGTATCAATCAATGGGCGGCACTCGCCGGTTTTATTGCCATTTGCCTGCTCGTGGGCGGTCTTGGCGGATGGATTACGACGCAGTCGGTCGCTGAGTGGTATCCCACGCTCAACAAGCCGTCGTGGAATCCACCGTCCTGGATTTTCGCGCCCGTGTGGACCACCCTCTACCTGATGATGGCGGTTGCAGCATGGCTGGTGTGGAAAAAGGACCCGCGCTTCTCCGGCGTGCGCGGGGCGTTGATTTTGTTCTTTGCCCAGCTCGTGTTGAATTGCCTCTGGTCATTCCTGTTTTTTGGCGCGCGCAATCCAGCCCTGGCCCTGGTGGATATAGTGTTGCTGCTCGCCGCCCTGGCCCTCACGGCCTGGGCATTCTTCGGGCATTCCAAACTCGCCGGCGCGCTCATGCTGCCCTATCTGGCCTGGGTGAGCTTTGCCGCATTCCTCAATTTCACGATCTGGCAGTTGAACTAGCACTACTTTGGCAGATTCAGTCATAACGTTTGATGCCCAACCATCGTCGGCAATGGGGACATCGTGAGGGTGTGGCTTGGGTCATGAGATTGATTATGGCGTGACGGATGGCGGG
>JBAVOA010000223.1:0-3339 GCA_049691635.1 Aestuariivirga sp.
GTGATATCCTTGGTCGCCAGAATCCGCAGATAGTCGTCGATCATCGCAAAGAGTTCGAAGCGGAAATTGAACTTGGCACCGGAGCTGTGCAACTTTTTGAAAGCCTCGCCAGCGCGCTTCGGCGCACCCACGCGCGTCTTGAAACCCTCCGGCGACATGGTGACGCCATGGTCCACATAGCGGGTCACCATCACACCGGTCTTTTCGTCAAAATGAACCACATCGGGGCTGACCTTGGCCTTCGCCGCCTCCCGCGCCGCATGGGCCTCGTTTTTCCGGTTGATGTATTCCTCCGTGCCCTTGCCCGGAATGCGCAGCACATATTGCTCACCATGGAGGTTCAAGAAGAACACCAGATTGGTGAGCCCGCCCAGCCGCCGGACTTCAATTTTTGTGTCGTCAAGGCACCAGAAGAGCTGAATGTGTTTCAGCGCTTCCCGCGCCAGGCCGATGCCCAGATCATCCATCTCAAAGTTCTCCTGTTGCGGATCTTGTTCCCAAGGATTGCGACAATCGCAGGAGATAGCCATCCGGGTCCATCACAATAAACTGGCGTACGCCAAGCAGCAACGCATCACGCCGGTACCACTTCTCTTCCATGGCCAGGAAAATGCGGGCCCCTTCACGAACGCAAGCCCCATGGAGCGCTTCGACATTCTCCACTTCAATCTCCAGATTCATCCCGCGCCCATAGGGATAGACCAGTTCGCCGGCGGTCCAGCAGCGTTCGTCATCGGGATGGAATTACGCGAGCATGATCTGCGCCCCGTTGCGGTCGAGGAACGCGAAGCCCTCCTCTGGCCTGGCATAAAGCGTTTTAAATTCAATAGTTTCCGTATAGAACCTCAGACTCCGCGCGAAGTCGGAAACGATGAGTTCGGGCACCAGCTTTTTCATGTCGCCCATGTTCCTGCGGCTCACGCTTTCAGCCTGTCCATCTTCGCATCATAGAGGCAGCGTGGGCCCCGCGTGGCGTTGTAGGTCTTGCCGAATGCTTCGATAACGAAGTCCTTTTGATCGGCGGCCGCTATGGGGAGATAACCAAACGCGATTGTCTTGCCGAGCGTGTGGCCATAGCCGACACTCGTGGTCGAACCCACAACTTTCCAGTTGTGCAGAAGGGCCTCGCCACCATGGAGCGGTGCAAAGCCATCGATGGTGAAGGAGCAGAGTTTACGCGTGAGACCCTGTGATTTGATTTTGACAAGCGCATCTCGGCCGATGAAATCGCCCTTCTCCAACGCCACGCAAAACCCGAGACCAGCCTCGTAAGGGTTATAGTCCGGGGAGATGTCGCCCGACCAGTAGAGATAGCCCTTCTCCATCCGGCAGCTGTCGATGGCGCGGTAGCCGGCATTGGCGATGCCATGAGCCTGGCCCGCCGTCCACAAGGCGTCATAGACATGGGCGGCAAATTCCTGGGGGATATACAGTTCGTAGCCAAGCTCGCCCACATAGCCGATGCGGACGGCCAACGCTGTGGCATGGCCCACCTCAAGCAGACGCGCCACAAGGAATGGGAAGGCCGTATTGGCAATATCCATATCCGTCACCGCCTGCAGGATATCGCGTGACCGCGGCCCGCAGATATTGATGACCGCCAGGGCATTGGTGACCTCGCGGAGTTGCACCGATGGCGGCAGGTGCTTTGCCACCCAGCCGCTGTCACGCACCCCGAATCCGGACCCCGTGATGAGATAGAAATGGTCGGGGCCTACATGAACCAGGGTCACCTCCGCCTCGATGCCACCCTTCTCATTGCAGAGCTGGGTGTAGATGGCCTTTCCCGGCGGACCGGACAGGTCATTGACCGCAATGCGCTGCAGCGCGGCCTCGCTTCCCGCCCCCGTGATCTCAAACTTGGCAAAGGACGTCTGGTCAATCAGCACGGCGCGTTCTCTTATGGCGCGGCATTCGGCGGCCACATGACCGAACCAGTTCGGCTTCTCTTCAAAGGATGGAACATCTTCAGGTTTAACACCCGCGGGTGCAAACCAGTTCGGCCGCTCCCAGCCGGCACGCGAACCGAATACCGCACCGGCCTGCTTCAGTCTCTCGTGAAGCGGCGAAAGCCGCAGGTTCCGTCCCGCATGGCTTTCCTCAAGCGGCCAATGAACTTTGTAGTACGCCGCATAGGCTTCGATGGCGCGGGTTTCGAGATAGCGCGGCTGGGCATGAACCTGGCTGAAACGCCGCACGTCGAAGGGCCAGAGGTCCATGCCCGCATCGCCATGCAGAATCATGTTGGCCATGGCAAGGCCGGCGCCACCGGAGGCCGCAATCCCCGCCGTGAAGCCGCAGGCCACATAGAAATTGTCGAGCTCCGGGGCCAGCCCCATGATCGGCTCGCCATCGGCAGAGACCGGAATAGGACCATTGATGACGGTCTGGATGCCGGTTTCATTGAGAACCGGCAGGCGTTCGGAAGCCGGCAGCGCAAAAAGTTCCAGCCGTTCCATATTGGGCGCAAAGAGTTCCCGGCCAAAATCCAATGGCGGGAGCCCGCGATGGAAGCCACGCGAACCTTCTTCCCAGCCGCCGATGGCAAAGGAGCCCGTATCGGGTTTCAGGTAGAAATTCTTGTCCGGATCGCGCAGCGTCGTGAGGTTGGCCTCAAGCTTCAGGGTTTTCTCGGTAAGGAAATACTGGTGCTCCACAATCCCGGCGGCCAGCGCCACGCCCGCCATGTTGCCCACCCGCTTGGCCCAGAGCCCGGCACAGTTCACCAGGATGTCGCAGGCGATGTTGCCCCTGTTGGTGATGACGCCAACGGCCCGCCTGCCCTCCACCACGATCTCCTCGACGCAAACCCCTTCCTCGATCTTCACGCCATGGGCCCGCGCGCCCTTGGCATAGGCCATGGTGAGTGAATAGGGATCGATATAGCCATCGCCCGGAATATAGGCCGCGCCCTCAATGCCATCGGTGGTGATATAGGGGAAAAGTTTCTTGGCCTCGGCCGCCGACAGCGACTGGCACTCCACCCCGAAACTTTTAGCTTGCCCCATAGACCTTTGAATTTCGCTCCACCGCGGAGCACTCGAGGCAAGCCGCAGCGAGCCCACCTTCTTCCATGAGATGTGCTGGCCCGTTTCCGCTTCGAGCCGGTCAAACACTGCCACGGAATTCTGCATCAGCCGCGTAAGGTTCTTCTTGCCCCTCAACTGGCCGACAAGTCCCGCCGCATGCCAGGTGCAGCCCTCGGTGAGCTGGGCCTTTTCCACGAGCAGAACATCCTTCGCCCCGTCGCGCCCGAGGTGGTAGGCCAGCGACGTGCCGATGGCCCCGCCGCCGATAATCAGTATACGGACGTGTCGATCCCAGGTCATGCTTTCACAC
>JBAVOA010000224.1:0-4841 GCA_049691635.1 Aestuariivirga sp.
GGGCCACTCTTCACAGCAGATCAACGTTTCGGCCCATGTCGCCATATGGTATCTGATTGCGGCGGTGACCGTCGGTGCAAAGCCGCTCTCCGAAAAGGTCAGCCGCACCGCCTTCCTCCTGTATATCTTCTTCCTTCAACTCGCCTCGGCCCACCATCTGCTTGTCGAACCGGGTCTCAGCTCGGAGTGGAAGATCGTCAACACCTCTTACATGATGTATCTCGCGGTTTTGGGCAGCATGATTCACGGCATGACAGTGCCGGGCTCAATCGAGGCGGCCCAGCGCAAGAGCGGCTATACCCGCGGCGTGTTCGAATGGCTGCGCAAGGCGCCTTGGGGCAATCCGGCCTTCGCCGGCATGTTCCTGTCGCTGGTGATGTTTGGCTTCCTCGGCGGCATCTCAGGCGTCATACTCGGCACCGAGCAGCTCAACATCATGATGCACAACACGCTCTATGTTCCGGGGCATTTCCATGCCACGGTCGTGACCGGAACCACGCTCGCCTTCATGGCGGTCACCTATCTCGTCGTGCCCCTGATATTCCAGCGCCAGATCATCTGGCCGAAGCTGGCGCGACTGCAGCCCTATCTCTTTGGCTTCGGAGCGGCCGGCATTTCGGTCTTCATGATGGGGGCTGGCACATTGGGTGTGGCACGCCGCCATTGGGACATCACGTTTCCGGCCTCGGATGTGACTCTGCCCTATGGCTACCCGCCAATGGCGTCTCTGATGATGGGATTGAACGGCCTATCCGCCATCCTCGCGGCGACCGGTGGCGCTCTCTATATCGCGATCACAGTCGGAAGCATCCTTTTTGGCAAGAAGGTGGACGCCAGCAATATCGTCGCATCACTTGGACCCACGCCGAAAAAGATAGTGCAGGAGGCCGTCACCAAGTACGGCAGTGCGGGTACTTGGCACCTTCCTGGGACTTACGTGCTGGTCGGCTTGTTCTTCACAACCTTCGTTCTCTATTATTTCGTAAACTGGAAATATCTGTCTGAACTCTGGCCAATGCAGTGAGGGACTAAAAGGTGACCACAGCCGCCGCCGTCCCGCTCGTCAAGGATGTGCTATCGATCTTCAAACTGAGGATCGGGGTTGCCATCATGATGAGTGCGGTGGGTGGCGTGGCGATTACCCCCGGAGCCGTGCCGGATCTTTGGCGAGTAGCCATCCTTGCCTTCGCTGTATTCCTCGCCTCGGCCAGCGCCGGTGCCTTCAATCAATGGGCTGAAGCTGATCTCGACCGCCAGATGAAACGCACCGCATCGCGGCCCTTCGCGGCGGGCCGCTTCCGGGCCGGTGGTCCATGGTTAACCGCGATCCTCGGGCTTCTCGCCGTGGCGGTCATCATGGCCGCATGGTCGGCCAACTGGTGGGCCGCCTTTCACACTTTCATGGGAGCCTTCGTCTACGGTATCATCTACACCGTCTGGCTGAAGCGCCGGAGCTGGACCAACATCGTTGTTGGCGGATTGGCCGGCAGCTTTGCAGTGCTGGCCGGTGCCGCCGCTGTTCATCCGGGCTGGCAGGTGGAACCGCTTATCCTTTCGCTTGTATTGTTCCTGTGGACGCCACCCCATTTCTGGAGCCTGGCCATTGCAGCCCATGACGATTACGCCTCCGCCGGCGTCCCGATGCTGCCGGTTGTGTCCGGCGACGCACTGACCGCCAAAGTCATTTTTGCCCATACCGCCCTATTGGTCGGGCTCTCATTGCTGCCAGCCCTTTGGTCGATGGGGTTCATTTATCTCATTGGAGCCGCATCGGGCGGCACGCTCTTCCTCTGGACCAGCATCAGGCTCATGATGGCGCCGTCGCGCAAGCGGGCCATCCAGAACTTCCTTGCCTCGCTGCTGCAGCTGGTCTTGCTCCTGTCGGGGGCGGTCACGGATCGCATCATCGGGTCGTTCTGATGTGGCGGCTAACCATTGCAGCTGCATGCCTCGCCGTGGCATTGTCGTTTCCCGCGGTGGCCGACACGAAAGTTGATGCAGCCTTGAACGCTTCGCAAGGCGCAATCGGCGGCAGCGTTCCCGATCTGACCTTTCAGAGCACTGCCGGCAACAAGATCGCTCTCAGCCAGTTGCGTGGCAAACCATTGCTCATCACGCTGATCTACACTGGCTGTGCCGACGTTTGTCCCGCCATCATCGAAAACCTGGTGCCTGCGGTCGAGGCGGCGGAAGATACCCTCGGCAAGGGCAGCTTCAACATCATCACCATTGGTTTCGACACCCGGAATGACACGCCGGAACGCATGCGTTCCTTTGCCCGCGCCCACAATGCTGGTGGTGACAATTGGTATTTCGTCGGTTCCAACAAGGAAACTGTGGACAGGCTCAGCGCCGCCGTAGGCTTCGATTTCTTTTCGTCCGCTGGCGGATTTGGCCATATGGCCCAGGTGACCATTCTCGACAGGAATGGAGTGATCTACGAGCAGGTCTACGGTGGCAATTTTGGAACCCCGGCGATCGTGGATCCCCTGAAGCAGCTGATTCTCGGGGGAGAACGCTCGATATTTTCATTGGCGGGCCTTGGCGACCGTGTGAAGCTGTTCTGCACTGTCTACGATCCCAGGACGGGCCGCTATTATTTCAACTATACCTTGCCGATATCGATCTTTATCGGCTTGGGCTGCCTGCTCGGTGTATTGGTATTCCTCATCCGGGAGACACGGAAATCGATGCGTACCGGTGGAGTCTAGAGTCATGGACCTCCTCAGGCGGCCACTTCGCGCTGGTTTTGATGCCGGCGAAAGATTGCTTGCTTTGTCGTTCCCCGCGAACGGAAACCCCCTGCTCAATCTTGGAGCACTTGGTTTCTTTTTCTATTGGATCGTGACCGTCAGCGGCATTTACATCTATATTTTCTTCGACACGGGAGTAACCCAGGCTTTCGCGTCAATCGAATACATGACCAACACCCAGTGGTATGCCGCAGGCCTTATGCGAAGCCTTCACCGGTATGCTTCCGATGGCTTGGTCGCCGTTATGCTGATTCATATCCTGCGCGAATTTTCGCTCGACCGTTATCGCGGTGTGCGCTGGTTCAGCTGGGCAACCGGCATTCCCGTGCTGCTGCTGATCTACATCGCGGGAATCAGCGGCTACTGGCTGGTCTGGGACAAACTTGCCCAGTATGTGGCCATTGTTTCCACTGAGTGGCTAGACCATCTGCCATTTTTCGGGCAGCCGATTGCCCGCAATTTCCTGTCGCCGGAGACACTTGAAAGCCGCTTTTTCACATTGATGATCTTCATGCATATCGCGATACCGCTTATCGCGCTTGTCATCCTATGGCTCCATCTGCAGCGCGTGAGCAAGCCGCGCATAAATCCCCCCCGGGGATTGGCCATCGGGACCGGGGTGGCATTATTGGCGCTCTCGGCGGTGAATCCCGCAACGAGTCAGGGCGCTGCAAATCTCGCCCGGGTTCCTGGCCGTGTTGGCCTGGATTGGTTCTATCTCGGTGCCTACCCCCTGCTGGAAACCCTGCCCGGCACCGTGACCTGGAGCTCCGCTGCCGCACTGTTGGTCATGGTCGGGGCATTTCCCTGGCTTCCGCCCTTGCGCCGGCAGAAAGCCGCTGTGGTCAATCTCGCCAACTGCAACGGCTGCTCCCGTTGCATGAACGACTGCCCCTACAACGCCATCACCATGCAGATGCGCAGTGATGGGTTGGCCTTCGAAGGCGAAGCGGTGGTCGATCCCGATCTGTGTGTCTCTTGTGGCATCTGCGCCGGCTCCTGCCCCACGTCCACGCCGTTCCGCCGCATGTCTGATCTTATTCCCGGCATCGACTTGCCCGACCGTTCGATCGCGGCAATCCGCGATGATGTGGACAAGGAAAGTGCACGCATTGCAGGCCCCGCCCGCATCATGATCTTCGGCTGCACCAACGCCGGTGTGGCAGCGGCCTGCCGTTCCTCCAGCATCGGCGTGGTTTCCTTGAATTGCACGGGGCAGTTGCCACCTTCCTTCATCGATTATGTGATCAGCCGGAAGCTGGCGGATGGCGTTGTCGTCGCCGGCTGCAGTGACAACAGTTGCTACAACAGGTTCGGCCCCAGATGGACGAACGACCGGCTGGCCGGCACACGCGATCCGCACCTCCGGGGACGTGTACCGCGCGAACGTTTGGCAGTGGTCTGGGCGGGACGGCTGGGCGGAGCAGAATTGCGCCGGGAGATCGCCACCCTTGCTGAGCGCCTTGTGCCCCTCGGCCCTTTCAAACCCAAGCGCCACATTGGCCGCGTCGTAACTCCTGCGGAGAGTGCCGATGTCTAGCCTGATGCGATACGCCGGGCAGGCCCTGTTCTATGCCGCTTTTGCTGCCGCTATTGGAGGATTTGCAGCTTGGCCTGCCTACCACCAGGTTCCTGAAAATGCGGCCCAGATCAAGCTTTCCTTTAACCACGGTGGCGCGCGCCTCGAGGATTGCCACAAACTCACTTCCCTCGAGCTTTCAAAGCTGCCCACCAATAAGCGCAAACCCAGCAATTGTTCGCGGCAACGCCAGTCCATTTTGATCCAGCTCCTGCTCGATGGAACGCCGCTTTATGAAGCCACCCTGAAGCCGGGTGGCCTTTCCGGCGATGGGCAAGCCCAAACCTACGAAAAATTCATCGTTCCCATCGGAAAGCATGTGATCCTGGCGCGGCTTCGCGACAGCAAACGGACCGAGGGATATGACTATGAGAGCAGATTTGAAATCGAGCTGGCACCTTGGCAGAATCTCGCCATCGACTTCAAGGCCGAACAGGGAGGCTTCCTTTTCAGGTAGCGGGGTGAAATGGCACTTATCGAATGGCGCAAGGAATTTGAAACGGGCGTGG
>JBAVOA010000225.1:0-2308 GCA_049691635.1 Aestuariivirga sp.
CGAGAATTCGGTCAGCCACGTCGACCATTTCTGGCATGTCAGAGGTGATGAGCAGAATAGCAGTTCCCTCATTGGCCAACTCATGGATTAAGTCATGCAGATAGGCTTTGGTCTTGATGTCGATGCCGACCGAGGGTTCGTCAATGATCAGGAATTTGACTCCTGCCGCAAGCCATTTGGCGACGGAAACCTTCTGCTGGTTTCCACCCGACAAGTTGCCAATCGTTTGGTACAACGAAGGCGTCTTCAATTCGAGTTTGCGCAGGATGGGGCCGACATGGTCTGAAATAGTTGCATCGCGCAGAAATCCTAGTCGCGTCGCAAGTTTGCGCCATACGGTGATGCCACAGTTTGCAAGCACCGAATGCAAGAGGATCAAGCCCTCTTGTTTGCGATCTTCACTGACATATCCCATGCCATGGTTATGCAGGGCTTCAGCCACCGAGTTGATGGCAACAGGCTGGCCTTTCACGAGCACTTCGCCTGCTGTTTGCGGAGAGAGGCCGAGCATTGCCTTGGCTAGTTCACTCCGGCCTGCACCCACCAGACCATAGAGCCCGACAATCTCGCCTGGTCGAACCGCCAAATTGATGTCACGATGCCCATCGGCTGACGCATAGGACTTGAGTTCGATGTAGGGAGGAACGTCGCGCTTTGGCCGAGGCTCTTTCTTTGAAATGCGCTCCGCGCGCCCGATCATCATCTGCACAACATCTGCACGTTTCAGTGTTTTCAGATCGACGCTGTCACAGGCATTGTGTCCATCCCGCAGCACCGTAACCTTGTCGCAAATCTCGAAGACTTCCTCGAGCTTGTGGCTGACAAAGCCAATGGCCACGCCATCATCCCGGAGCTTGCGCAAGATACGGAAAAGGACGGTCGTTTCATTGGGTGTGAGAGACGCCGTCGGTTCATCGAGAAGCAAGACACGCGATTGCAGTGAAAGAGCTTTGCCAATTTCCACCAACTGCATTTGGGCAACGCTCAATTGCGACACACGCATGCGCGGGTCAACATCAAGCTCCAGAAGTTTCAGCCAGCGTTCCGCTTCCTTGTGAACGTTGCGATAATCCACGGGCGATAAGGAATGGGCTCCAAGCCGGTCCAGCATAATATTTTCGCCAATCGAGAAGCGGTTTACGAGATTGCGTTCTTGATGCACAACCCCCAAACCGCCCGCCGCTGCTTTGCGTGGATTGGCAAAGCGGACGGGTTTTCCGTCCATCGATACTTCACCTTCTTCCTGATGATGAATGCCGGTCACGATTTTGATGAGAGTGGATTTTCCTGCGCCATTCTCGCCCAGAAGCGCGTGAATGGATCCAGCCTGGAACGTTATTGATACGTCACTCAGTGCTTTGACGCCGGGGAAGCTTTTGCTGACTTGTGAAACTTGAAGGGCTTCGGCCATGTTATTTGCCTTGTTCCTGAAGTTTGGCAACGCGTAACTCGCGCCAGCGGTTGATACCAACAGCCCAGAGAATAAGGCCACCCAACACGACTTGCACAATATAGGGGTCGATATTGAAGAGCACCAAAGCCTGCGTGATGATGGCGATGATCACGACACCAAAAAACGTGCCTGCCACACTGACATGCCCGCCTGAGAGAACCGCCCCCCCGATGACAGGTGCCGCAAATGAAGAGATCAACCAATCGTCGCCAATCGTTGGCTGGCCGATCTGCAACTTGGCAACCAGCATGATGCCGCCAGCAGCAGCCAGCAGTCCAGAGATGGCGTGGGCCCAAGTGATTGTTGTACGTTGATCGATGCCCGATAGTTCTGCGGCGTGGGGATTGTTACCAATGGCAAGAATGTAGCGGCCGATACGCAGGTGATTGAGAAGATACCAGATGCCAATACTGGCAAAGACCATCGGCACGATAAGCCAAGGGATCGGACCAATCATCGAAAGATTGCCGAAGTCTTTTACGCTTTGCGGAACGGCATAAAACGGCTGAGCTTCGGTGATGCCAAGATTGATGCCCTTGAAAATCTGCAAGCCCGCAAGCGTGATGATGAAGGCAGAGATTCCGGTACGTGCGATTGTGTAGCCGCTTGCCATGCCTGCCAAGATGCCAATCGCGAGGCCGATGCTCAAAGAGAGAACAGGTGGAACCCCATAAACCTCCATGATCCCAACAAAACTGATGGCGACGAGACCGCCAACTGCTCCTAGTGCGAGATTCATCTGTCCGATGGCGATGATGACCAGCTGGCCAAGTGCAATCACCATGTTCACCGCAATGGCTGATAGCAGAACAAAAATGTTGAAGGGCGACAGAAAGCTTGGTTGCAGAATTGAAA
>JBAVOA010000226.1:0-3722 GCA_049691635.1 Aestuariivirga sp.
AAAAGTGAAGATAGCCGTGAAAGTGCCGGTCGCCGAACCGCCGCCACCAGAGCCGAAAAAAGAAGAACCAAAGAAAGAGGAACCGAAGCCGCTCGACCCGGATCCGCTGAAGGACTTGCTCAAGAAGGTTGAGGAAGAACCCAAGCCCAAGGAAGAGGTGAAGAAGGCCGAGGTGAAGCCGGAGAAGAAGCCGGACGAGAAGAAGCCCAAGAAGAAAAAGCCGGAACTCAATACTGATGATATTGCAGCTTTCCTGAACAAGACAGATGATAAGAAAACTGCACCGCAACAACCCGCAGACGTGGCCAATGCGCCTGCGCTGGGTGATGCGGAAATCCAGGGGAAAGATGATGCGCTGGCGGCAACGCTGGTTGACGCGCTACGCCAGAAGCTGGCCGGCTGCTGGTCTGTTCCGCCAGGCGCGCGCGAAGCAAATATCACGGTGAAGGTGCGATTCTTTCTGACTCCCGATGGCCGCGTTACCGGATTGCCGGAAGTGCTGAATGGCAGCGGCGACCCGCTGTTTGCCACCACGGCGCAATCGGCCGTCTCGGCGGTCAAGGAGTGCGAACCCTATGACTTTTTCCCGGCCGACCGTTATGACTTGTGGAAAGACAACACGATCAACTTCAATCCAAACATGATGTTTGGAACATAATTTCCATGGAACTTTCAATGCAAAATACTGCCCGTCTTGCGCCGCTGAGAAACCTTGTCGCCGTGCTCTCATTTCTGGTCCTTGCGCTGTTGCCGCGGGCCGGCATTGCCCTTGATGTCGACGTTTCAGGCGGGCGCATTAATCCCTTGCCCATCGCGATCACGCCATTTCTTGCGGGCAGCGGTGCGGAGGAAGCGGCAGCAACCCTTGGTGAAGTGATCAGCAACAATCTTGGCCGCTCGGGCTATTTCGAGCCATTGCCGCAGAATTCATTCATCGAGCAGATTTCCGACTTCAACAAGGAACCGCGGTTTTCCGATTGGCGGCAAATTCAAGCAAAGGCGCTTGTGACCGGGCAGGTTTATGTGGAGGGCGGCAAGATCCGTGTTGAGTTCAAGCTGTTTGATGTGAACTCGCAGCAACAAATTGCAGCGCAACAGTTTTCGACATCGCCAAAAAACCTCCGGCGTATCGGACACCTGACCTCGGATGTCATTTACAAGGCGCTTACCGGCATCGAGGGCTATTTTGATACCCGCATTGTGTTTGTTGACGAGTCGGGGCCTAAGGACCGACGGGTGAAAAAGCTGGCGGTTATGGACCAGGACGGATTTAATGTCCGGACACTGACTGACGGCAATGAGCTTGTGGTGACGCCCCGTTTTTCTCCTAACAGTCAGGAAATCACCTATATGTCGATTGGCCAGGGAACGCCCCGGGTCTATCTCTTCAATATCGAAACCCGCCAGCGCGAAATTGTTGGCGAATTTGCCAACATGAGTTTTGCCCCGCGCTATTCGCCTGATGGCCAGCGGGTGATCATGAGCCTGCTCACGACTGACGGGCGCAATTCCAATATCTACGAAATGGACCTGCGCTCGCGGCAGCTGCGCCAGATCACCAATACGCCGGCAATCAACACAGGCCCGAGCTATTCGCCCGATGGCAGCCAGATTACCTTTGAATCCGACCGTGGCGGCACACAGCAGATCTATGTCATGGGAGTAGACGGTTCCGGACAGAATCGCATCAGCTTTGGCAACGGACGCTATTCGACGCCGGTATGGTCGCCGGATGGCCAGTACATCGCATTCACAAAACAGGCCAGTGGCCGATTTGCCATCGGCGTGATGAAGCCGGATGGCTCTGGTGAGAGAATATTAACCGAAGGCTATCATAACGAGGGTCCAACGTGGGCGCCAAACGGTCGCGTTCTGATGTTTTTCCGGGATGCTCCCGGCGAACAAGGCGGGCCTCAGCTCTTTTCGGTGGATATCACCGGATACAATGAGCAGCAGGTTCCAACCCCCGGGTTCAGTTCTGATCCCGCGTGGTCGCCGCGTCTGAACTGAAGGGATTTCGTGGGGGCCGGGGGGCTTGTCACGAGTGGAAATCATGGAGTGGGTATGATGTTGCGTAAATTGAGTGGTGCTAAAATTGCTTTGGCCCTGTGTTGTGTGCTGGCCCTTACGGCTTGCTCGAAAAAGAACACGCCAAACCTCGAAGCAGCGAACGCCGGATTGGGCAGTGGCGTAGCGGCCCCCGGTTCAGAAGCGGATTTTGCCACCAATGCTGGCGACCGCATCTATTTCGTCGTTGATCAGGCCGACCTGACCGCCGAGAGCGAGGAGATTCTCAGCAAGCAGGCTGCCTGGCTGCAGCAGTACCCCGGTGTTACCATCCAAATGGAAGGCCATTCGGATGAACGCGGCACGCGCGAATACAACATTGCCCTTTCGGCGCGGCGCGCCACGGCGGCGCGGGAGTTTCTCATCGCCCATGGGGTTGAAGCCAAGCGCATCTCCTCCATTGCCTATGGCAAGGAACGGCCTGCGGCACTTTGTGATGCAGAGCAGTGTTGGTCACAAAATCGCCGTGCTGTCACGGTTATCACGGGTGGCGCAAGGACGAGCTGAGCATTTTCCCAAGCTCTGGCGGGTGAGGAATTGTTAACTCTGACCCGTCACAATGGTTAAAGACTATGAATCCTTGCTGCGCGGGACGTATCGGGCTATGTGCTCGCCGTAATTCCGTGAAAAGTGAGTTTTGGGTTAGCCGGTTGCGTTTTGGGCCGGTAAAGGGATTTGACCTGTTCCGACAAGGGTTGCTGGGACGCGACCTTGCCGGGGCGATATAGGAGTGGAATGGCATGATGCGTCGAATAGCGGCTTTCAAACTTGCGGCGATTTGCTGCTGCTTTCTGGCCTTGGCGGCGTGCTCAAAGAAGAACACACCCGACTTGGAAGCAGGAACTGGCGGTGCCAGCCAGGCAAGGCCTGGTTCGGAGCAGGACTTCGCCACCAATGTGGGCGACCGCATCTATTTCATCGTCGACCAGTCGGATTTGACCCCCGAAGGCCAGGAAATCCTGACCAAGCAGGCCCAATGGCTGCAGCAATATCCCAATGTCCTCATCCAGGTGGAGGGCCATTCAGACGAGCGTGGCACGCGCGAATACAACATTGCGCTGTCAGCCCGCCGCGCCACTGCAACCCGTGAATTCCTGATTGCGCAAGGGGTAAACCCGAAGCGCATTTCCTCCATTGCCTATGGCAAGGAACGCCCGGCGGCCCTGTGTGATGCCGAGCAATGCTGGACGCAAAATCGCAGGGCGGTGACGGTGATTACGGGCGGAGCGACCTAAGCCATTCCTCTGTGGCAGCACGGCAACAGTGCCGGACTTTCCGTAAACGTGTGTTGGTAAAGCCTCAATTTCACCCCGATTCAGGCCAAGTTGCAAACTAGAACAGCAATCACGCTGGATTGCTATTGCAGTGGTTGGAAAAATGTCAAACCTCGTCAAATCCTCATTCGTTGCACTTTTGCTGATGGGAACCGCGTTCATTGCACCGGTTCAGGCCCAGACGGCTGAAGAACTTGCCTCGCGGCTTAACCAGATGGAAGAGCAGATGCGCCTCCTGGTGGGCCAGGTGGAAGAGCTTACCTATTCGGTGAAACAGCTCCAGGGCCAGTTGAAGACCGGAATCAAGTCCGGTGAGACCGAACCCCTGAAACCCAAGAAGGTGGCGGAACAGCCGGTCGCGGCCCAGCAGGGGGTCGAGCA
>JBAVOA010000227.1:0-7072 GCA_049691635.1 Aestuariivirga sp.
GGACAAGGATGAGCTCATCGCCCGCGTCGAGGTGCCCTTCCACCACAAGAATTTTTTCGAAACCTCCCGCGTCGATGAAGCGGTTGAGATGCGCAACCAGTATAAGGGCGACATGCTGCATTCCGGCCGCGTGAAAATTTTCATGGATGGCGTTTTGGAATCCATGACCGCGCTGATGTTGGACGATTATCCCGGCTTTCAGGGCGAGCTCGGCGCACCGCTGTTTACCGCCGCGCAATTCAATGAAGTCGCCACCCGCGCCGACAAGCATGGTTTGCAGATCAGCGTTCACGCCATTGGCGATGGCGGCGTACGCCGCACCCTGGATGGCTATGAAGCTGCGCGCAAGGCCAATGGCCCCCGCGATAGCCGCCACCGCATCGAACATATTGAACTCATCGACAAGGCCGATATTCCGCGCCTGAAACAATTGGGCGTCATCGCGTCTTTGCAGCCCATCGTGGGGCTCGGCGTTCCTGGCAATCCGCTGGAACCCTGCCGCAGCCGCATCGGCGATAAGCTGCCCCAGGCCTACGCCTGGCAAACCCTGCGTGAGAGCGGCGCAACCATCGCCTTCTCGTCCGACTGGCCCATCTCGCCGCTTGATCCATTCCTCGGCGTGCAGTCGGCCATGACCGCCATTCCCCTGTCGCCGCAATGCCAGCCGCAAGCCCAATCCCTGCTTGATGCCCTCGACGCCTTTACAGCGGCAGGGGCCTATACGGAGTTTGCCGAAGGCAGGAAGGGCAAGCTGCTGCCGGGCCTGCTGGCTGACGTGATCATTCTCGACGGTGATATTGAAGCAACCCCAGCAGCGCAGATTTCAACTTTGAAACCCGTGCTCACCATCTGCGATGGCCGCGTCACATTTGAAAAGTGAGGGGACTTAGGCGCTTCTGAGTTTCTCAACCTCAACAAGCGCCGCGCGCGTCTCGCGCATGATGATGTCAACCAGGTCCCGTGCCACGAAGGCCTGGCCATTGCGCGCCATGAGTTCCAGATTCTCGCAGGCCTTTCCGGCGCGCCGCGCCCCCAGGCTCGTCACCATGGATTTGAGCGCATGGGCGGAATTGGCCAGTGCGCCCACATCGTGCGAAACAGCATGCCGTTCGATTTCATCGAGGCTGGCTGGAACATGCTTGACGAAATGGCCCGCCACCCGTTTGAAAAGGGCCTCCGTGCCGCCGATTGACTTCAGCTCAATGATCACATTGGGATCAATGATGGTGTTGGCATGATCTTCCACAGGACAGGTCCCCATCGCACAGGCTTCGAATTTGTCGGGTCCAAGCTTAAACCGGAGGAAGTTAACGACGGTTGTTAACCCGGCGCCGCTTTCGAGGGATTGGCTAAAGGGTAAATTATCACTTTATTGGACTCATCCGCCGCGCAATTCCTGTTGCGTTCTCTAATCGTTCCAGTTTAGATGCGGCCCATGGCCAAATCAGCATCAAGTTTCGTCTGCCAGTCCTGCGGGGCCGTGTCGTCCAAATGGGCCGGCCGCTGCGATAATTGCGGCGAATGGAACAGCATTATCGAGGAAAAGGGGTCCGCTCCCGCGTCGGGCGCCAGGGGCGCTAGCCTGCCCAAGGGAAAAGCCTCGCGCCTTGTGGGCCTGCGCGGTGAAAGCCCCGCCCCGCCCCGGGTCCAGACCGGAATCGCCGAATTGGACCGCGTCGCGGGCGGCGGCTTCGTCCCAGGGTCTGGTGTCCTGATCGGCGGCGATCCCGGCATCGGCAAATCCACTCTTCTGCTGCAGGCCCTGGCCTCGCTCGCCCGCAAGGGTGAGCGTGTCATATATATCTCCGGCGAAGAAGCCATCGCCCAGGTGCGCCTGCGTGCCCAGCGCCTGGGGCTGGATGACGCTGCCGTCCTGCTCGCCACCGAAACCAATGTGTCGGACATTCTGGCCACCCTGAATGAAGGTGCACCTCCCGCCATTGCCGTCATTGATTCCATTCAAACCCTGTGGTCGCCGGTGATTGAAGCAGCCCCAGGCACCGTGTCCCAGCTCAGGGCGGGCTCGGAAGCGCTGGTGCGTTACGCCAAGCAGAAAGGCACCGCCATGCTGCTCGTAGGCCACGTCACCAAGGATGGCCAGATCGCCGGACCGAAAGTCATCGAGCATATGGTGGATACGGTGCTTTATTTCGAAGGTGACCGCGGCCACCAGTACCGCATCCTGCGTGCGGTGAAGAATCGCTTTGGCCCCACCGATGAAATCGGCGTCTTTGAAATGTCCGATGGCGGTCTCAAGGAAGTCACCAATCCCTCGAAGCTCTTCATGGGATCGAGTGACCGGCCCACACCGGGCACCGCGATCTTCGCCGGCATGGAAGGCACACGGCCACTGCTGATGGAAGTGCAGGCCCTCGTCTCTCCTTCGCCGCTCGGCACGCCACGGCGCACCACCGTGGGTTGGGATTCCAACCGCCTGTCCATGATCCTGGCCGTCCTCGAAGCCCGCGCCGGTGTCACCATCGGGGCAAATGATGTTTACCTTAACGTCGCAGGTGGACTTAAAGTGCGTGAACCCGCCGCAGATTTGGCCGTGGCAGCAGCGCTGCTGTCGTCCCTCACCGGAACGGTCATCCCCCACGGCACGGCTGTCTTCGGTGAAGTCGCACTTTCAGGCGCCATAAGGCCCGTGGGCCAGACCGAGGCCCGCTTGAAAGAAGCCCAAAAACTGGGCTTGCGGGAAGCCGTTGTCGCCGCGGCAACCGAATCAGCGAACTTCAAGGGCTTGAAAGTGAAGTCCATTGAAACCATTTCCGATCTCGTGGCTTGGACCGCATCGCAGGACAAAGGCTTGCGACGAATCGTCTAGATCAGTTGGCAAAAGCTGCCTATAAGGTGGCTCATCCGACGAACCGGGAAAATTACATGCCCTTCCAACTGCTTGACCTTATTCTATTTGGCATCATGCTGATCTCGGGCCTGTTGGCTCTGATGCGCGGCTTCACGCGCGAAGTTCTTTCGCTAGTGGCCTGGGGTGCATCTGCTTTCGCAGCCTATTTCGCCATCAAGCAGCAGTCCCTGCTTGATCTGGCCCTGCCCTATGTGGACAAGCCGATCCTTGCGCAAATTGCCGTCGGCGCCATTGCCTTCATCATCACGCTCATCGTCGTTTCGCTGATCAGCGTAAAAATTTCCGATACGGTGGTGGATTCCGCGGCGGGCGCGTTTGATCGTACCCTCGGATTTCTTTACGGCCTCGCCCGTGGTTTTGTTCTGGTGGCCATCGCCTATCTTTTCTACGGCTGGCTCCTGCCCTTCGACAAGCAGGAAGATTGGGTGCGCAACGCCACTTCGCTTCCGGCCATCAAGGCGGTGGGTGAAACCCTGCTCGGCTTCATGCCGCCCGACATTGCCGAAACCCTCTCCAATACGGCACTCATGAAAAACCCCGGTGCCGCAACAGGCACAACTACACCGGCAACACCCAATGCCGCCAAACCAGAAGCTGGCTATCAGTCCGGTGAAACCCAGGGGCTTGATAATCTGATCGAGGGCACGGGCACCACCACCAAGCAACCCGAATTTGGACAAAGCACCGGCCAATGACAGCAGATTTTGACATGGACGGCGACCGCCTGCGCGAAGAATGCGGTGTCTTTGGCGTCTACGGCCACCCAGATGCCGCGGCGCTGACGGCGCTCGGCCTCCACGCGCTTCAGCATCGCGGCCAGGAAGCCGCAGGCATTGTCACCTTTGACGGCGAACGCTTTCACGCCGAGCGCCGCATGGGCCTGGTCGGCGATCATTTCTCCAGCGAGAAGATCATCAATCGCCTGCAGGGCCGCTCAAGCCTTGGCCATGTCCGCTACTCCACCACGGGCGAAACCATCCTGCGCAATGTCCAGCCGCTCTTTGCTGAACTCTCGGCCGGCGGCCTCGCCGTTGCCCATAACGGCAACATCACCAATGGCCTCACCCTGCGCCGCGAACTCATTTCGCAAGGCGCCATCTGCCAGTCCACGTCGGATACGGAAGTGATCCTGCATCTCGTCTCGCGCTCGAAAAAGGGCCGCATTGTTGAGCGATACATTGATGCGCTGCGCAGCCTTGAAGGGGCCTATGCCCTCGTAGCCCTGACCAACAAGAAGTTGATCGGCGCGCGTGACCCCCTTGGCATCCGCCCGCTTATTCTGGGTGAACTCAACGGTGCCTATATTCTGTGCTCGGAAACCTGTGCGCTCGATATCATTGGCGCAAAATTCATCCGTGAAATTGAAAACGGCGAAGTCGTGGTGATCTCGGAAGACGGCATCGAATCCCACCGCCCCTTCCCCAAGCAGCAAGCCCGCCCCTGCATCTTTGAGTATATTTACTTTTCGCGGCCCGATTCCATTCTCGGTGGCCGCTCCGTCTATGAGGTCCGCAAGGAACTCGGCAAACAGCTCGCTGTTGAATCTCCCGTTGATGCTGACGTTGTTGTCCCCATTCCTGACTCAGGCGTGCCGGCGGCTCTGGGCTTCGCCCAGCAGACCGGCATTCCCTTTGAACTCGGCATCATCCGCAATCATTACGTGGGCCGCACCTTCATTGAACCCACTCAGACCATTCGCTCGCTCGGCGTAAAGCTCAAGCACAACGCCAACCGTGCTGTTGTGGCCGGAAAGCGCGTGGTGCTGATTGATGATTCCATTGTGCGCGGAACTACGTCCGTCAAGATCGTCCGCATGATGTATGAGGCGGGTGCCCGCGAAGTGCACATGCGCATCTCGAGCCCTCCGATCAAGTTCCCGGATTTCTACGGCATCGATACGCCGGAGGAAAAGTCATTGCTGGCGGCCACCCACACCCTGGAGGAAATGCGCCAGTTCATCGGCGTCACCTCGCTGTCCTTCATCTCGATTGAAGGCGTCTACAAGTCGACAGGCTTTGCCGGCCGCGACAGCCACCGCCCGCAGTTCACCGACCATTGCTTCACCGGCGATTATCCCACCCACCTCACCGACATCGTCGGTGAATCCACGAAGCAGCAGCTCTCGCTTCTGGCCGAAGCCGGCTGATAGCATGGCAAAGCTATTGGAAAACCGTGTTGCCGTGGTAACCGGGGCTTCTCGCGGGCTTGGCCGTGCCATTGCGCTGGCATTGGCCAGTGAAGGTGCCCACATCATCGCGACCGCGCGAACCCAGGGCGGTCTTGAGGAGCTCGACGACGAGATCAAGGCCCGCGGCAGCACCGCGACCTTGGTCCCCGCCGATATCAAGGATTTCGAAGCCTTGGACCGGCTGGGCGCGGCCATCAGCGGGCGCTGGAAAAAACTCGATATTCTCGTCGGCAATGCCGGCATTCTTGGCAAGCTCACGCCGCTCGGCCATCTCGATCCCAAGGTTTACGACGACGTCATGGCCGTCAACGTAACCGCCAACTTCCGCCTCATCCGTTCGCTCGACCCCCTTCTCCGCGCCTCCGAAGCAGGCCGCGCAGTCTTTATTACATCGGGCTTGGCCCATAAATGCTTTGCCTATTGGGGCAGCTATTCAATTTCAAAGGCTGCCCTTGAGGCAATGGTCAAGACCTACGCCGCCGAGAACCAGCAGACCAGCATTCGCGCCAACTGTTTCAGCCCAGGCCCCACCCGCACCAAAATGCGCGCCCAGGCCATGCCGGGCGAAGACCCCGAGACCTTGCCCTCCGCTGAGGAGGTCGCTGCCCAGATCATGCCCCTGTGTCTGCCGGATTTTTTAGACAATGGTGCAGTTTACAAGTATGCCCCTTCCGGATTGTTCAAGCAGGTATTGTGAGCCACAAGCCTACCATAATCGCCCTGCGCGAGGCACGCCTGTCCGGTGAGAAGCTGGCGCACTATCCTGGCCCGACACCATCAAGCATGGCCGAGGCATTTGACATCCAATCTGCCGTCCGCACCACGATCGGCTGGACTCATGCAGGCTGGAAAATCGGCTGCACCAGTGAGCGGGCACAAAAGGCTCTCAAGACCGATGGTCCTTTTCCCGGCCCTGTCTACCGGGAGCGGCTGTTTACCTCTGGTACCCATGTGCCAACCCTGGCCAGCAACAGCCGCACCACCGAACCGGAAATCGCCTTCACCATGGCACGTGATCTGCCCGCACGAGATAGGGCCTGGTCGGTGGACGAAGCCCTGGACACCGTCGCAACCGTTCACCCGTCAATTGAAATCGTCAATCCGCGCCTGCCGAAGGGTTTCAGCGATGCCGTCGAATGGTATGTGGCCGATGGTGGCCTGAGTCACGCGCTGGTACTGGGTCCGGGCGTAAATCCCCTTGCCCGCTCCGACTACGCCAGGATCACCAACCATGTCTCCATCAACGGAGAGAGCAGATATTCCGGCATTGCTTCGAACGCCTTGGGCGGACCCGAACTGGCGCTCACCTGGCTTGCCAATAGTCTGATTGCTAAGGGCTTGTTCCTCCGGGCAGGCGATGTGGTGACCACCGGCGTCATCACTGAAGTCTTTGAGACCCATATCGGTGACCATGTCGAAGCCACTTACGATCTCATTGGCAAGGTCACAGTTCAACTGTAAGCGGTCGGTCACTTGTCCTTGTCGAACGGATTCTTGCCACCACGCAGGCTGAAGCGGATGGGAACCCCGGCAAGATCGAAATCCTTGCGCAGCGTGTTCATCAGGTAGCGTTTGTAGCTCTCCGGCATCTTGGCCATCTGGTTGCCGAAAACCGCAAATGTCGGTGGCCGCGAACTTGCCTGCGTGGCATAGCGGATCTTGATGCGCCGCCCTGAGGGCGCCGGTGGCGGATTCTTGGAAATAGCTGACTCAAGCCAGCGGTTGAGCTGCGATGTGGTGATGCGGGCACTCCACCGGTCAACCGCCTCGAACACCGCCTTCATCATCTTGTCGATGCCGCGCTCCTGCTTCGAGGAAAGCGTGACCACCGGTACCCCGCGGATTTCCGGCAGCACATCTTCAAGTTCGCTGTGGACTTTCGCCAGAACCTTTTGTTTGTCTTCAACCAGGTCCCATTTGCTGAGCGCCAATACAACAGCGCGGCCCTCCGTCGCCACGAGATCGGAAAGCGCCAGGTCCTGGCGTTCAATCTCCATTGACGCATCGATGAGAAC
>JBAVOA010000228.1:0-1960 GCA_049691635.1 Aestuariivirga sp.
GTGAAACTCAACGCCATCACGACGCGGCTTGGGGTTCTGGTTTTGGCCGGTCCCAATGCGCGCAAGGTTTTGCAGAAGCTCACAACTGCCGATCTTTCCAATGAGGCCTTCCCCTGGCTTTCAGGGCAAGCCATTTCCGTCGGCCACACCAGTTGCCATGTGCTGCGCGTGAACTTTGTCGGCGAGTTGGGTTTTGAATTCCATCATCCCATCGAGCAGCAGATAGCATTGTTTGATCTGCTGATGGAGGCGGGCCGTGAATTCGGTATCAAGCCCTATGGCATCAAGGCCATGTCATCGCTTTCCATCGAAAAGAGCTACCGGCTGGTGCCGCGCGAACTCTCAATCGAGTATTCGGCCTACGAGTCTGGGCTCGACCGTTTCGTGCACCCCAACAAGGGGCAATTCCTGGGCCGCGATGCGCTGGTTGCCGGCCGCGAGAAGGGACTGAACTGGAACTTTGTCACCCTGGAAGTCCACGGCGTCACCGATGCGGACTCGGACACGCGGGGTTCCGAGCCCATCTATGCCAAGGGCAAGCTCATTGGCCGTGCCACCAACGGCGGCTTCGGCTGGCGGGTGAACAAATCCCTGGCGCTTGGCATGGTGCGGCCCGAATTCTCGGCGCTGGGGATGGACCTTGACATCAAGATTCTCGACAAGATGTTCAAGGCTAGCGTAATCGCCGAAAGCCCCTATGATGCGGACAACGTGAAGTTGCGCGCATGATTCTTTAGATCACCTATTTCCAGTGGGGAAAATATTGGGGGCATCTGAGCAAAGCTACGGGACTGGCGTATTCTTTGTGTTTTTGGCCACCGTGGGGTGGAGCCTTTCTGGCCTTTTTGTTCGCCTCATGCCGGGGCTGGATGGCTGGCAGCTCAATTGCTGGCGCGGCTATTGGATGGCCATTGCGCTGATGGTTTACCTTGTCGCTGTTTATGGCCGTGGCACCTTGCAAAAATTTGCCGATATTCCGCGGGTGGCGCTTTTTGCTTCTGCGCTGTTCTTTGCTCTGGGGTCGACGCTTTATGTCACGTCTCTCACGATGGTCAGCACGGCCACAGTCTCGGTGATTGGCGCCACCTCGCCTCTCTTCGCAGCACTCCTCAGCCCGTGGGTCACCGGTGAAAAACCGGGCTTTGAGGCGTGGATTGCGGCCGGGCTGGCGCTCTTTGGCGTGGGTGTTATCGCCTGGGACGGGCTGGAAGCTGGCCGATCTCTGGGGCTGTTTCTCTCGATCTGCGTTCCCATGGCCTTTGCCGGACAGACCCTGGCGCTCAGAAAGTACCGTCATGTGGATATGGTTCCGGCAATTTGCCTTGGCGGCATCCTGTCTTTTTTTATTGCATGAATCCTGGGATTTACGGCGGGCCACGCGGGCGGTGGTTTCGATGTCGGCCCGCGGGAGGTTCTGTTGCTGGCTGCCATGGCAACGCTTCAGCTCGCCATTCCGCTGGTTTTCTACATTAAGGGTGCGCGCTCAGTTCCTGCCGTGACGCTTACCCTTATCGCGATGCTGGATGCGGTCATAAACCCGCTCTGGCCGTGGCTTTTTGTAGGCGAGAAGCCCGGGCGCGCAGCCTTCATCGGGGGCAGCATTATCGTGGGCGCCGTGCTGATCAGTGTTTTCGGGCGCAAATACCTCACTTCAAAAGTCACTCCACCCGGCCTTAATAATGGTGAAAAGCTGGCTTGAAGGCCCGGAATGGCTTTGTCATAGTCCTGCGCATTGAGCATTTGAGGAATTTTTCTTGTCCCGCAGAACTGCAACGCTGATCGGCTTCACGGCAGTTTTGATGTGGGCATTTCTTGCCCTGCTGACGTCAGCGTCCGGTGCCGTTCCGCCCTTTCAACTCGCGGCCATGAGCTTTTTCATTGGCGGCCTGATGGGTGCCGTGACGTGGCCTTTCCGGCCCGCAGTACTGGCCACTCTCAGACAGCAGAGCTGGCAGCTCTG
>JBAVOA010000229.1:0-4381 GCA_049691635.1 Aestuariivirga sp.
GGAAAGGAGTTGGTGAGAATCTGCATGCGGTGGTGACGCAGATAGGCAGCCATGAACCAAGTGGTTGAGCCGGCATTGATAATGATCGACTCTCCATCCTTGCAGAGAGCCGCCGCAGCCTCAGCAACCAACCGTTTGCGCTCAGCATTGAGTATCTGGTTCGCGCCAAAGGAACGGGTTGACAGATTTGTCTGCTGAGCGGCTTCAATCGCTTCTATGCCTCCATGAACACGGCGCACTTGCCTCATCTCTTCCAGCTTGACGAGGTCACGCCGCAGGGTCGCACCGATGCAGCAGTGAGGCCTAACAATTCCCTTACGCGGATAACGCCACGGGCTCTCACCTCGGTCAAATTGACTTGCCAGCGTTCACGCTCATGCATGACACCAATTTGCACGTTCTATAATAATCGTCAACTTGCATAAACCAGTGTTGCATTGCGAAATCGTTTTGCGATGCAATGTGAGTGAATGTCGATTGAGCAAGGTTCTTCATGAGCATATGATGCTGACGTGCCTGCGTCGTCAGAGTCTGAGGAAATCAAAGGGGGAATTGCGCATGGGTGAAGAATTCACGGGAAAGCGCAACAAGCGGGGCGATTGGAAACCCGATGAGCCACTGCATATCGCTCCGGTTTTTGTTTGGCCACTCAAGCCCGTGGCATTCCTGAAGTATCTGTTTGGCTACCCCGGCTACTTCCTGCCCTGGGGCATCATCTATATGGCCGTCCCCATCATCACCTGGCTCTATTTCACGCCTGCCATGGCCGATATGAAGACGTTTGCTCCTGTCTGGATCGCCTACATCTTCTTCCGTAACATGGTTTTGATCACTGCCGTCATCGTGCTCTGGCAAGGGTGGCTGCATTGGAAAAGGGCGCAGGGCACCAACTGGAAATACACCAACAAGTGGTTTGCGCTTGACAACCCAATCTTTCTGTTCAGGAACCAGACGCTGGACAATCTGTTCTGGACCTATGTGAGCGCACTGCCAATATGGACAGCTTTTGAAGTTGTAACTATGTGGCTCTATGCCAATCAATACATCCCTTATATCTCGCCAGCCAAGCACCCAATCTATTTCGCCTTCATGATGATACTTGTGCCATTGATGCGCGAAACTCACTTCTATCTCATTCATCGTTTGATCCATTGGGGCCCGCTCTACAACTGGGTGCATTATCTCCATCACAACAATGTTGATCCCGGCCCAGTGACGGGCCTGGCGATGCACCCCATTGAACATTTGTTCTACTGGACGGGCGTGATGATCCACTGGGTCATTCCTTCTCATCCGATCCATGCATTGTTCCACATTCAGCATGCAGCCATCACCCCTGCCCAGGGACACGCGGGCTTTGAGCGGGTGGTCATCAGCGATGGGTTGCATGTCAAGACCGGAGATTACTTCCACTATCTCCACCACAAGTATTTTGAGTGCAACTTCGGTGGCGATGGGCCCGTGAATCTGGATCGCGCGTTTGGCACTTTTCATGATGGCACCGACGCTGCCACTGAGCGCATGAACGAACGCTTCCTGGTGCGCGCTGCACAGAAAGCAGCCGCGGAAAAAGGCTCTTGAATTATCGGTCCTTCGGCCGCACGGGCTGGCAAGTGAGCGAAATTGGTTTCGGTGCCTGGCAGCTGGGTGGTGACTGGGGCAAAGCTGACGACCGGGACTCGATCGATACGCTTCATCACGCTTTCGACAAGGGAATCAACTTTGTCGACACGGCAGAGCTCTATGGCAATGGCCATAGCGAAACTGTCATCGGTCAGGCCTTGAAGGAGTGGAAGGGCAGCAAGATATACGTGGCCACCAAGGCACGCCCTGTCGTGTGGCCTTCGCCCGGTGACGACGCTCCGCAAATGCGGGGCCGTTTTCCAGAGTGGTACCTGCGCGACAGTATTGAGAAATCGCTCAAGCGCCTTGGCGTCGACCGCATTGATCTCTTCCAGCTGCACAGCTTCATGCCGTCCGGCGTGGTGGAACTCGATTGGCTGGAAACCCTGATCAGGCTGCGGCGTGAGGGCAAGATCGATCGCATCGGCGTGTCGCTTCGTGACAACCGCCCCGATGAAGGCATTGATCTGGCAGACGCCGGCCTTGTGGACAGCGTTCAGGTCATCTTCAATTTGTTCGAACAGCGCCCGCGCCAGAAACTGTTTCCGGCAGGCAGGAACACGCGAACCGCTTTCATTGCGCGCGTACCGCTCGACTCAGGCTCGCTGACCGGTAACTGGACCAGAGACACCTATGCGTCGTGGGAGTCAGGCTCTCAACCTCACACCATGTTCCGTGGCGAGCGCTTTACTGAAACACTCAGTCGCGTTGAAGCATTGAAGACGCTTTGCAAGCCCCACTTCAGTAATTTGGCAGAAGCAGCCATGCGCTTTGTCTTGGGCGAGCCGGAGGTGTCGACTCTCATTCCCGGCATGAGAAACCGAAAGGAAGTGGACCTCAACCTCGACTATTGTGATGGCAAGCCATTCCCCGAAGAACTGAAGCAGCACCTTGAAAACCACATCTGGGTGCGCAACTATTACATATGACTGCACATCAGTTTGAACGCATGCTCCCCTGGCAGATACGGGCTGAACTGGCCAGGCGCCCAGTCGCCTACATTCCGCTCGGAACCTATGAATGGCATGGCGAACATCTGCCCGTGGGTCTTGATGCCCTGACATCTCATGGCTTGTGCTTGCGCGCGGCTGCGCAGGATGGAGGCATTGTACTGCCACCACTGCATTACGGCACAGGCGGTGGCCACGGCGACTATCCGTGGTCGATAATGATGTTGCAGCCACAGGAGATCGAGGCCCAGCTGGCCTTCACCTTGAACAAGCTCAAGTCATTCGGGCTCAAGCTTGTGGTGTTGTTCTCCGGGCACTTCCCGACCGAACAGCTGGGCATGATCGATCGGCTTGCAGCAACGCACAGCAACAGCGCCATGAAAGTTGCGGCTTATGCCGTTAATCGCATTGAAGGTTTGAACATTGGACCAGACCATGCAGGTCTGTTTGAGACATCGTTGCTTGCGGCACTGCATCGAGAACTTGTTCAGCTGGGCCGGTTGCCATCGTTAGAAGCCCGGCCCCTGCAGCCAATAGAGGACCCCTTCGGCGCAGTCCGCCATGACCCCGCTCATCCGCTCTATGGTGTCTTCGGCCCCGATCCACGGCATCTCAAGGAAGACGATGCAACCGCTCTGTTGAATGGTTCGGTCAATTGGCTGGTGGTTCAGGTTCGCAAAGTACTCCCCATCAAGCAGGCTTAGGTCTCGACCACCACGACAGGGGCTCGCACGCGCTCTCACAGATGCCAGAAATCATAATCTGGCGTGAGGCAAAGGGTTCTTTAGTTGTCCAGAAACGGCAGCCAGCCTTAGGGCGGGTTGACGAAGTGCCTCATCCAAAGGCGCTCAGAATGAATCAAGGATTGGAAGAGATCGGTATGCGGCAAAACCTTGAAAACTGAAAAGCAGCTCCGAAGCAAACCTCCGGCCAGATGGTCCCCCAGAGAGTCCCCCAGAGAAAAATAAGCAATTCTTAGAAAACTGTTATCTATTTGATATTGTTGGTGGGCGCAGTAGGACTCGAACCTACGACCCGCTGATTAAGAGTCAGCTGCTCTACCACCTGAGCTATGCGCCCGCCCCGTGAAGGACGTATGGCCCCGCGCATGCAGGGCCAACTGCGGGGTCTATACGGCCCCTGCCCGCCCTTGTCTAGCACCGTTTCTGGCCCCGCCGGAGCCGGGCCTGAGGTCCACATAGGCCTTGGGCGGCGGGTTCATCAACACGCCGCGCGGGCTGTATTTTCCGAAGAGGTCATCGAAGATGCCCGCCTTCCAGCGCGCCGTCATTTTTTCGTGGTGGGCAAGGCGGAGTTCCGCCGCCTGTTTGATCCGCTCGCCCCGGCCCTCGAAATCCCAGCGATCCCCTGCCGTGGGGAGTGCGGCAATCGCCTGTGCCAGTGGATCTTTAGGCTGCATGTCGGCGATTTCGGCAGGGGAAAAATACGTGCGCCGGCAATAGAGCCCGTCATGGGCGGCCGAGCAGGTCTTATCCCGCCGGCACCGAGGATGCGGGCACACGGGCAATGGTTTGGATCGCGGCTTGTCGTGTGACGTGAAGCCCGCCCAGGGCGACGCGGAGCGATAGGCGCGGGTCCGTTTGCGGCCGCGCGCTTTGCTCAGCTCACTGATGATTTCGGCCTTTGGATCGTGGATCATGGCGGTGCCCTTTGATGCTGGAGGAAAGAAGATGGAGGGGATGCCCCCGCCGTGGCTTCAAGCCCGCACGTGCTTTGGGTGGTGTGGTGGTTTGGGTGGGCTGAAGCCCGGCACACGCAAGCCCTGATTGGGTGCAGGGACTTGCGCC
>JBAVOA010000230.1:0-2186 GCA_049691635.1 Aestuariivirga sp.
GCCAAACCCCCTCGCGTTTCGCCCTTGCCAATGACAAGGATCGCACCTATTTCGATGAATTCAGAAAGGCGCGCGCCGCAGGCGTTGAGGCTTTGGCCTTGACTTGCAACGTGTCCACAAGCGAAATAACGGTAGATCGGACTATTCCGGTCATGGAACTATGAATGAACGACGTCCAGGAAACCACTTCGTCCCGATCCGCCCGTATAAAACTGCACAAGCCCGAGGATTTCGAGGGCATGCGCAAGGCTGGACGGCTCACGGCTGAAGCCCTTGACCTTATTACCCCCATGGTAAAGCCCGGCACAACAACGGAAGAACTGGACCGCTTCATTGTGGAGTTCGCCCGGGACAACAAGGCAGTTCCAGCTCCCTTGAATTATCGCGGCTACACAAAATCCATCTGCACTTCGATCAATCACGTGGTCTGCCATGGCATTCCCAATGACACACCGCTGCGCGAGGGCGACATTGTCAACATTGACGTGACCCTGATCGTCAACGGCTGGTTTGGCGATTCGAGCCGCATGTATCCGGTAGGGGAGGTCAGCCGCAGGGCGGAGCGCCTTAACGAAGTGACCTATGAATGCCTGATGCGTGGCATCGCCATGGTGAAACCGGGCGCCCATCTCGGTGACATTGGCTATGCCATACAATCCTTTGCGGAAGCCGAACGCTGTTCGGTTGTGCGTGACTTCTGCGGCCACGGCCTGGGACGCGTCTTCCACGACCATCCCAACGTGCTGCACTACGGCCGCATGGGTGAAGGCGTCGAACTCAAGGAAGGCATGTTCTTCACCATCGAGCCCATGATCAATCTGGGGAGAGCCCACGTGAAGGTCCTGAGCGATGGCTGGACTGCAGTGACGCGCGACCGCTCGCTTTCCGCCCAATTTGAGCACACCATTGGTGTTACGGCCAAGGGCTGCGAAATCTTCACGCTGTCGCCTGCCGGCCTGCATTGCCCGCCCTACAAGGTTTAGTCCATGGCAAAGGGTCTTGCCGAGGATTCCTCGAAACCCCATTTCCTGGGCCATCGCGAGCGTCTGCGCGAACGGTTCCGCGAGGCTGGTGCTGAAGCCCTGCCCGACTACGAACTGTTGGAAATGGTGCTGTTCCGCGCCATTTCGCGCGGCGACACGAAGCCGCTGGCCAAGGCCTTGATCGCTAGATTTGGCAGTTTTTCTGAAGTCATCAGCGCAGCACCCGACCGCTTGAAGGAAGTTTCCGGGGTAGGTGACGCGATCATCGCGGAATTGCAGCTCATCCGCGCCGCAGCACTCCGCCTGATGAAGGGAGAGATCATCAACCGTCCCCTCCTCTCATCCTGGACCGCCATCCTCGAGTATTGCCGCGCCTCCATGGCCTATAACGACAAGGAACAGTTCCGCATTCTCTTCCTTGACAAGAAAAACCAGCTCATCGCCGACGAAGTGCAGCAGGTGGGAACAGTCGACCACACACCCGTCTATACCCGCGAAGTGATGAAGCGCGCGCTGGAACTTTCAGCCTCGGCAATCATCCTCGCCCACAACCACCCCTCGGGTGATCCCACCCCGTCCTTTGCCGATATCGACATGACCCGGAAAATCATCGAGGCTGGACAGAAACTCGGCATTGCCATACATGACCATGTGATTGTCGGGCGCAACGGCCACATCAGCTTCAGGACTTCAAAACTGCTGTGATCTCCTGCAAGACCTGCGGCGTATCCACATCCACCAGCACACCCTGGCTCCTGACATCAACCTCCACCACCTCATCGGACAGCGCATCAAGCAAAAGCCTTCCTCCTTGATCGCCTTCAATGTCTTCGAGGGCAACAAAGTGTTGCCGCCCCCACAACACCGGGTTGCCGCGCTTGCCTTCAAAGGTAGGGACGCAAATGGTGCGATGCTCGGCGATATTGAACGCTGCCACCAGCCGGTCGATTGTTTGCGCATCTACCAGTGGCATATCGCCAAGGCACACCAGCGCGGCATCCATCTCCACTGGTATCGCCGCAAGGCCGCACTTCAGCGAAGTTGAAAGCCCTTCCGCAAACTTCGGATTGTGAACCAGCGTCACATCTAGCCCCGATAAAGCTGTTCTGACAGATTGAGGCTCATTGCCCGTCACCACGATGATCGCGTTGATACTGGATGCCTTCAGGGCTTCGACGCTGTGGCGTATCAGTGGCTTGCCGT
>JBAVOA010000231.1:0-4838 GCA_049691635.1 Aestuariivirga sp.
AAGAATGCCTTTTCGTCTTCAGGTGAGCTCAATCTGCTCATGTGGTCGGATGAATTCCCCGGCGACGTGATTCCCAATTTTGAGAATGCATCAGGCATCAAGATCAACAAAACACCATTCTCGCAGAATGAGGAGCAGATCAAGCTTCTGAAGGAAACTGGTGGCGAGGGCCTCGATCTCTGCCAGCCGACGCGCGATCGCGCGCCCCAGTTCGTGGATCTGGGCGTGCTTGCACCCTACAACATGAACCGCCTTGCCAACCTTGGCAACCTGATGCCTTCGATGCTTGAAGCTTCTACAAGCGTTTGGACTTGGGACGACGGCCTCTATCACTTACCCCACTGCTGGGGCAGCGAAGCAATTTCCTGGCGCACCGACCTGTACAAGGGAAATCCGGCTGACCTGAGCTTCGGTTCCCTTTGGGATGAAAGCGTGAAGGGCCATGTGCAGGGCCGCCCGCATTCTCTCCTTCTTGGCATTGGCCTGTGGATGGACAGCAATGGCAAGCTGCCGACCAACCGCATGCTTGATGCCTTCAAGGACGAGGATAATTTCAGGAAGATCTACGACCAAATCCTACCGGTTGCCATTGAGCACAAGGCTTGGATCAAGCAATTTTGGGATGCGGCTGAAGATACCAAGTCGGGCCTTATGGAGAACGATGTGTGGCTTGGCCAAACCTGGGATGGCCCGCCTCTTTCCCTGAAGAAAGAAGGCAAGCCCGTGTCCTACCAGGCCCCAAAGGAAGGCGCTATCGCTTGGGTTGATGGTATATCAAAACTCAAGGCCGCCAAGAATATCGACCAGATCTATGCTTTCCTTAACTACATGTATACGCCCGAAGCCTCGGCCTTTGTGGCCGATGGCTCCGGCTACAATCCGGTAGTCAGCGGCGCGGACGCGCTCACCTCGGATGCCTTCAAGAAGAATTTCCAGGAAGCCTATCCGGGTGACGCCCTGACCAAACTGTGGCACCGTCCACCAGAGCCATCATGGTTCGGTGACCTTCGTACGCAATATGCTGACAAGTTCAAGGCGGCCTGATCAGTTCCAGCCGCCGCGCTCGGCATCGACGGCCATTTGTGCCGGCGCACGGTCCATGAAGGCGTCGGAGTGAACGGTGATTTGATCGCCTCTGAGATGCACGACGGAATACATGGCCGGCTCATTGCTATAGATGGTGGGAACCGAACCGTTGACCAGCGGCAATTGGTGATTGAGGCCGGGAAGGGCTGAATAGGAAATGCTTCGCCATTGGCCGCTGATAGTGCGGTGGGCGTGACCGAAGAACAGGTGGCGCACATTGTGCCCAGCAAGCAGGTCGCCAAATCCTTCCCCATCTTCAAGCGGAATCAAATCCATCAAGGGATGGTGAATCTTGAAGGGCGGATGATGCATGAAGATATGGACGGGCGCGCCATCGGCATCCGCCAGTGCAGTTCTCAGCCATTTCCGCCGCGGCTCATCATAGAGTCCGGCAGAAGAGAGGCCTCCTTTGAGCGTATCAAGGAAAAGGAGATGCTGCCCGCCCGCAATGAGCCGGTGTTGCACAAACCCGCCTTCGAGTGGGCCGCCAAAGACTTTCAGGAAGTTTCCGCGGTCATCATGGTTGCCAAGCATCAGATGAACCGGAAGGGAGAATGTTTTCAGGCGCGCCTGCAGGGCCTTATAAGTCGCAGCTTCTCCCCGTTCCGTGAGATCACCGGAGATGGCGCAGAACGCCGCATCGCCATGATATTTTTCGATATCCGCAAGGCAAAGCTCAAGACGGGCAAAGGGATCAAGACCCCACAGTTTCTGAGTCGGAGGCACAAGATGCAGATCGGTGAGGTGAATGAATTTCATGGAGCTTTCTTTGCGTCATTTCTAAGCCGCGAGCCGCGCAGCAGGCCGGCCGCCTCAACAATGGGGTAGCCTGCCGAAACAATATGCGAATTGATCCGGTGCAGGTCGCGGATCATGTCCACGTAAAGGGCGCTACGCCGGAGGGCCCCGCGCTTGGTCTGGCGGTCGCTCTTGAAGTGCTGGTCCAGCACGGCATTTTCAAGTTTGCGGAAGGCATCTTTCTGGGCGATCAGGCGTTTGGCTCCATCGAGGTCGGCTGAACTCAGAACCCCGGTGGCAAGCCGGATGTTGTCGTGGATAATCAGGCAGAGATCATCAAGGGCGGCCTGCTCCTCGATGCTGAACCCGATGTTTTCCTTGGACTTTGCCTTGATGCGGTCGGAAAGATTGAGATGGATGATGTCGCCCGCATGTTCGAGATTGCTCACATAAAGGGTGATTTCCAGGGCGCGCCTAGCTTCTTCAGACGTAAGTTGGGTCTGGGTGAGATCGACGAGGTAGGACTGGATGGCGTTTTGAAAGGTGTTCAGCCGCTCATCCAGCGCCTTGAGAAGCTTGAGGGTTTCGACGCTACCCTGGCGCAAGGCTGACAAGGCTGTTTCAAACATCCGGTTGAGCACTTCGCTCATGCGCACCGTTTCAAGCAGCGCGTTGGACAGCGCGATCGACGGCGAACCAAGTGATTTGGCATCGAGATAGCGCGGGGAGGCAAGCTGGTCCGCGTCGAGCTTTTCGTCCGGCACCAGTTTGATAACCTGGCGTTCAACCAGATTGGTGAGAGGCAGGAAGACAAGGCCGATCAGCAGGTTGAATCCGGCGTGGAACACCAGCGCAACCGTTACGGCGTCAAAGGGCATGAGTGCCGCCCAACCCGAGATGCGTTGAATGAAGGCCAGGCTGATCAACGCCGCAACACTCCGGCACATGAGGTTTGCCACGGGCAGCCGCCGCCCAGCGGGTGGCAGGTTGAGGGTGGAAGAAATGGCGGGCAAGCCGCCACCAAGATTGAGGCCCAGGATGAAGGCAAGGGCCCCGCCAAGCTCAAGGCTTCCGTTGGCCACGAACGATGCAATCAGAAGGATGACGGCAAGGGTTGAGTGAAACCCCCAGGCGAGGATTGCGCCGGTCATGAAGGCAAGCAGCGGCTCATGGCCTATGGCCGCGAGCACCGCATGAAACAGGCTCGCTTCGCGCAAAGGTGCTGTTGCCACGGAAATCAGCTTCAGGGCCATCAGCATCAACCCAAGGCCGATCATGATGCGCCCGACATTGTGCGGGCGGAATTCGCGCGACACGCTGAAGGTGACGTAGCCCGCAAAAATCAGCACCGGCGAGGCCCAAAGGGCGAAGGAACTTCCAGATGCGAAGAGGGCGGAGACGACGGCGGAGCCCACGTCGGCGCCAAGAAGCACAGCCAGCCCAAGCGCTGTACCAATGGCGCCGCTTGCGGCAATGCCGGCCACGATCAGGGTTGTTGCCGTGCCGCTGCCCAATATGGCTGTTGCAAAGGCGCCCGACAAAAAGGCCGAATACCGGTTGCCCAGCCGCACTTCGATGAAATGCTTGAGACGGTCACCCCAAGCCCGGAGCACCCCGGTGCGCACCATGCGCACACCCCAGAGCAAAAGGGCCACGCCTCCGAGCAGATTGACGATAACAAGTGTGCCTGGGTTCAATTTATCTCAGCTTGGCCACGGCAAAGACCACGTCTTCACATTGGTGAAGAACTTCATGGCTTCCATGACCCCCTCCTTCACACCATTACCTGAGTCTTTGATCCCGCCAAAGGGCGACATTTCAATACGGTAACCCGGCACTTCCCAGATGTTCACTGTGCCGACATTGAGTCCTTCGATGTAGCGGGTGATACGGCTGATATCATTGGTGCAGACGCCGGAGGAAAGCCCGAAGGGCGTCGAGTTGGAAATGCGGATCACCTCGCCATCGTCATCGGGAACCCGGACGATGGGTATGATGGGGCCAAAGGTTTCCTCGAAGACCAGCTCCGAGGTGTGGGCCACAAAATCCACGGTGATGGGCGGCAGCACCGCGCCCTTGCGGCCCGGATTATAGAGGATCTTGGCGCCTTGCTCGGCCGCCTTGTGGACCCGCGATTCGAAAACCTTGGCGGCTTCCTCGTGGACCACGCAACCCAGGTCGGTGGTCGGGTCCATGGGATCGCCGAATTTGAGCTTCTTGGCCTTCTCGAGAACCAGCGCCACGAACTTGTCGGCAATGCGGTTCTGCACCAGAATGCGTTTCACCGCCGTACAGCGCTGCCCGGAGTTCTTGGTGGAGCCCGCAACCGCCAGCTCGGCGGCCTTGTCGAGGTCGCTATCGCTGAGGTCATTCAGCACGATCAGCGGATCATTGCCGCCAAGCTCGAGCGCCGCCCGCTTGTAGCCTGCCTTGGCGGCGATGAGCTTCCCGACCCGCACGCCGCCGGTAAAGGTGATCACGGCGATGTTGGGGTTGGTGACCATTTCATCGCCAATGTCGTCGGGCCAGCCGGTAACGACCTGGAACATTTCCGGTGGCAGGCCGGCGTCGTAGAGAATGTCGGCAAGGGCAAGTGCCGTAAGCGGTGTAAGCTCCGTGGGCTTGCACACCACGCAGTTGTTGGTGGCAATGGCCGGTGCAATCTTGTGCGATACCATATTGAGCGGGTGATTGAACGGCGTGATGGCCGAGATCACGCCAACCGGATCGCGCTTGGTGAAGATTTTCCGGGACTTTCCCTGCGGCGTGAGATCACAGGAGAAAATCTGCCCGTCATCAAGGATGCAGAGCTGGGCCGCCAGCGAGAACACGTCATAGGCGCGGCCGCATTCGTAAGTGGAGTCTTTCAGTGAAAGGCCGAGCTCAAGCGTGATGAGATTGGCCAGTGCGTCCTTGCGCTGGCGGATCAGTTCGGCAGCCTTGAAGAGTATTTGCTGGCGTTCATAGCGCGTGAGTTTCGGCTTGAAACCAGCGGCGATGTCAAAGGCCCGAGC
>JBAVOA010000232.1:0-2219 GCA_049691635.1 Aestuariivirga sp.
CTGAAACGGCCTCCATGGTCCAGAGTTTGTTGTTGTTTACCAATATGTTAGTGATCTTTGAAAAGAATATACGTGAATCGATCGGGTGGTATTTCTAGCGCCGGGCCAGAAATGCGCCGAAAGCGATTTCCGCCGACCCAAAGGCCATCTGCCGCTCAACATCCCAGTATCTGAGGTTTTCCAGCCGTATGGGGTCGCCGGACACGCTGCAGCGGACGAAATCACCTTCGCGCAGAATCTGGAATTCGGCGTCGAGATATCGCAGTTTTGCCTCGCGCAGTTTGGGCAAATTCGTGTCCAAATAATTCATCACGTTTCCAAAATCAAAAAAGCTCGCCTTGGGAGGTTTTCCCAGTGGCTGTTACAGTTAATGTGTCATCACTAAAACGAATTTTCAAGCTTTGGCCGGGGCTGACCGCTGCGGCTTTTTTGACCGGTTGGTTCTTCGCATCAAGCACAAGGGCAAAACCCCGCGCCAATACGGACGTATAATTCAAGGCTGCAAAAAGTTTCGCTTCGGCCGAAAGTCTGTCGCCCAAGGATTGCAGCACGCGCGACACAGCCCGGCCACTGCGGAGGCTTGCATCCTGCAGGCGGCGCTTCATGTCTTCCTGTTTCTGCACGATAGGCCGCACCGAAATTCTGCCTGAAAGCTTTGCCAGATCAACCCTGTGATGCTGAACATTGGCGCGCAGCGCCTGGGGCAGTCGCGCCGCCACCGTATCAAAGCGTTGGCGCACGAGGGCCAGGATTTCATCGGGTTTCGGCAAAGCCCGGGCGGCTGAACGAAGCCTGGTGCGGCGTTCATCAAAGTAGCGTGCAACACCGCGGGTTTGCCGCGCATTGAGCGAGGCCAGTTCAGCCAGAAGATCGGCGCGGACCGGGACAGCGCGTTCAGCGGCGGCAGATGGTGTGGGTGCCCGGTGGTCCGATACGAGATCAATCAGGGTCGTATCGGTCTCGTGGCCCACTGCCGAGATCACGGGGATCCGGCTTTCGGCCACGGCGCGCACCACGATTTCCTCGTTGAAGCCCCAGAGGTCCTCAAGGGAGCCGCCGCCGCGCGCCACGATCAGCAGGTCAGGCGGGTTGGCCAATGCGTTAAAGCCACGAATGGCGGCAGCCACTTCCGCCGCCGATGTTTCGCCCTGCACCCGCACGGGCCAGACGAGGACAGGGCGGGGGAAGCGATCACTCAGCCGGTGCAAGATATCGCGGATCACCGCCCCGGTCGGCGAGGTCACCACACCGATCAGTTTTGGCAGATAGGGCAGCGGCTTCTTGCGGTCCGCATCGAACAGCCCTTCGGCGGCCAGCTTGCGCTTGCGTTCCTCAAGCAACGCCATGAGCGCGCCTACACCGGCTGCCTCGATGTTTTCAATGACGATCTGGTAGTTGGATTTGCCGGGGTAAGAAGTGATTTTGCCGGTGGCAACGACCTCCAGGCCTTCCTGCATTTTGGCGCGGAGCTTGGAAAAATTTCCGCGCCAGATCACGGCATCAAGTTTTGCGCCTTCGTCCTTGATCGAGAAATAGCAATGGCCGGAGGAATGAGGGCCACGGTAGCCTGAAATCTCACCGCGCACCCGGACATGTCCGAAGGTTTCCTCAAGGGTCTTCTTCAGGGCATGGGAGATCTCGGTGACCGAATACTCGCCAATATTGGGCAACGGCCGCTCTATAATTTCGCCGGTTTCGGGGTTATAGGGCCACTCGGTGGACATTGTTTCAGTTTCGCTTTGATTCCATCCCATCAAATGCGAGAAGTCGGCAAAATGCAAGGAAGAGTTCTGATGAATGTACTATTGATCGGTTCCGGGGGCCGCGAACACGCGCTGGCCTGGGCCCTTTCGGCCAGTCCGCTGCTGACCAAACTCTATTGCGCGCCGGGAAACCCCGGCATCGCCAAGGTGGCGGAACCGGCGGCGCTCAACATTACAGACCATCGCGCGATCATCGCGTTCTGCCAGGCGCATGCGATTACCTTCGTTGTGGTCGGTCCCGAAGCGCCACTGGTTGCTGGGCTCGTCGACGGTCTCAATGCGTCAGGAATCAGGGCCTTTGGCCCCTCGAAATTCGCCGCCCAGTTGGAAGGCTCCAAGGGTTTCACCAAGGACATCTGCGCCAACTACAATATCCCCACCGCTGCCTACGGGCGTTTCACTGATTTGAAGGCGGCACAGGCCTATCTCGCTGCCCATGGCGCACCCATCGTGATC
>JBAVOA010000233.1:0-6299 GCA_049691635.1 Aestuariivirga sp.
TATCAGACCTTCGTGAGCCGTGGATTCTCGGTTTTACGCTTTAATTTCAGGGGAGTAGGACGCAGCCAAGGGTTGTTTGAGAATGGCGCTGGCGAGCTTTCGGATGCGGCTTCGGCGCTGGACTGGCTGCAGTCCTTCAACCGGGAAGCCAAGATCTGCTGGATTGCCGGGGTTTCCTTTGGCGCCTGGATTTCCATGCAGCTCTTGATGCGGCGGCCTGAAATCGGCGGCTTTATTTCCATAGCGCCACTGGCCAAGCATTATGACTTCTCATTCCTGGCGCCCTGCCCGGCGTCCGGCCTTTTCGTCAACGGCGAGAAGGATGTGGTGGCGAGCCCTGAGTCGGTGCACAGCCTGGTGTCCAAGCTGAAGACCCAGAAGGGCATCATCATCGAACACAAGGTGGTGGCCGGGGCCAATCACTTCTTTGAAGGCAAGACCGACGAGCTCGGCAAGATCTGCTCGACCTATCTGGACAAGCGCCTGTCACGGGAGAGCTAACACGCCCCCTGTCAAGGGCTTGCTTACTTTCGTAGTCATCGGGAAGCTGAGAGGCAATTTCTTCTGGCTGCGCACGGCGAGATAGGCCCAGGCTTCTGCTTCCACGGCATCGCCATCAAAACCACAGGCTTCGGCGGCTGCAACATTGCCAAGTTTTTTTCGCAGCGCCTTCATGATTTCAGGGTTGTGCCGGCCGCCGCCGCAGGCGATCCAGCGCTTCGGCGCTTCCGGCAGCCAAGGTGCGGCTTTGGCAATTGACCGGGCTGTGACTTCCACAAGAGTTGCTGCGCCATCCTTTGCCGAGAGGCCCGCCAGCGGGACGCCCGAGAAGCTGTTACGGTCAAGCGACTTGGGCGGCGCCATTTCAAAAAATGGAAGGTTCATGAATGCTTCCACGACGGACTCCCTGATATTCCCACCGGATGCAAGCACGCCATTCACATCGCGTGCGACCCCTGTGTGTTTCAGTGCCCAATCATCGATGAGCGCGTTTCCGGGGCCTGTATCGAAGGCGATCAAATCTCCTTGCAGACCAACCCACGTAATGTTGGCAACGCCGCCGATATTCAAAAAGGCAATGGGGCGTTCGGGCAAGCCTGCCGCGAGGGCGCGGTGATACACGGGGACAAATGGCGCGCCCTGACCGCCTGCTGCCACATCGGCGGCGCGCATGTCATAGACAACAGGCACGCCGAGTTTTTTGGCGAGCGTCCTGCCATCACCGAGCTGCACGGTGAGTTTGAGTTCCGGGCGGTGAATGACGGTCTGGCCGTGGAAGCCGATAACATCAATGGTTGCCGGATTGGCATTGCGAAAACTTCCTACCGCCTGCACATGCCATTCGGTAAGTGATGCTTCGGCTTTGGCGAGGCTTGCAGGCCTTTCATCGCGTTGCTTGAGCAGGCGGGCGTCCTCCAAGGCGGCGCGCAGGATTTTTCGCTGTTCGTCAGTATAGGCATAAGTCTGGGAAGGTCCGCGTTCAACGATGTCTTCCCCGTCGGTACGGATGAGGGCCACATCGACGCCATCAAGCGAGGTGCCCGACATCAGGCCAATTGCAGTTGTGAGTTTTGACACCGGATTATCCCATGCTAAGAGCGCATTACCATGACGACATATAAATCAGACTTTCTTAACACCCTTTCAACCCGGGGCTACATCCATCAATGTTCGGACGCAACAGGCCTCGACGGGCTTGCCGCCAAGGGCGATGTGGTCACCTATATCGGCTTTGACTGCACGGCGAAATCCCTGCATGTGGGCTCTCTGGTGCAGATCATGCTGCTGCATTGGGCCCAGGAGCTTGGGCAGAAGTCCATCGCGCTCATGGGTGGCGGCACCACGCGGGTTGGCGACCCTTCGGGGCGCGACGAGAGCCGCAAACTGCTCACCCTTGAAGACATTGAAGACAACAAGCGCGGCATCCAGCAGGTGTTCAGCAAGTTCCTGAAATTTGGCAACGGCCCGAGGGACGCCCTGATGGTGGACAATGCCGAATGGCTGACCAGGCTGAACTATCTCGACATGCTGCGCGACATCGGCCGGCATTTTTCGGTGAACCGCATGCTGGCCATGGACTCGGTCAAGCTGCGGCTGGAACGCGAACACGAACTCTCGTTCATCGAGTTCAACTACATGGTGCTGCAGGCTTACGACTATGCGGAACTCGCGCGGCGCTGCGGCTGCAACCTGCAGATGGGCGGCTCGGACCAATGGGGCAATATCATCAATGGTATTGATCTTGGCCGGCGCATGGGCACGCACCAGCTCTTTGCGCTTACCACGCCGCTCATCACGCTGGCCTCCGGTGCCAAGATGGGAAAGACCGCGAGCGGAGCCGTGTGGCTCAATGCGGATATGCTTTCGCCTTATGGATATTGGCAATTCTGGCGCAACACGGAGGACGCCGATGTGGGGCGCTTCCTCAAGCTGTTCACCACGCTTCCGCTGGCTGAGATCGCGCGGCTGGAAAAGCTCGGCGGGTCGGAAATCAATGACGCAAAAAAGACTTTGGCCAATGAGGCGACCGCCATGCTCCATGGCCGCAAGGCGGCAGAAGATTCGGCAGAGACAGCACGCAAGACCTTTGAAGATGGCGAAAGTGCGGAAGGCCTGCCCACCATCGCGCTTGATCTGGCGGCTGGCGTAGGCATACTGCACGCGGCCGTATTGGCTGGATTTGCCTCGTCCAACGGGGAAGCCCGGCGCTCCATCCAGGGTGGCGCCATTCGCGTCAATGATGTTCCGGTGAGCGACGAAAAGATGGTCCTCACCGCGAAAAACCTGAACGACGAAGGCGTGATCAAGCTGTCGATGGGAAAGAAGAAACACACCCTGATCAAGCCAGCGTAAACGGCATCAGTTCGATCCCTGGTCCTTGCGCTTCACTGGCGGCCCTGAACCATCGTACTCAAAGATCTTTCGGAAGATTCCTGGTGCAATGGCAGACAGCGGGTTGAATTGCATTTTCGGGCTTGCCATGGAGCCCCCCAGCGCGAAGGTCAGGCCAAATATCCCCTGGCCCTTTCCGCCGGTAAGGATTTCACCAAACAGCGGGATGTTTCCCACGGCGGCATTCAGGCCATAGGCTGGAATGATTGTTCCGGTAATGTCGATGGCGCCGTCGGCCTTGCGGATCAGGCCCTCGGCGGAGGCCCCAAGTTCATTGCCTTTCAGCAATGAATCGCCAATGCGGATGAATTTTGCGTCAGTGGTGAACGGCAGGGTGAGCTTGGTGAATGACAACCCTTCACGGCGAGGGCCGGACTTCTTGGATTTGCCGCGACGGTCAATATCAGCGAGGGCCGCTTCGTTGCGCACATCAAAATCGCGCAGGATGAGGCGGCCATTCTGGAGCGTTGAGTTCCCGCCATTTGCCAGAAGTGCAGAAAATTCGAGGCTGCCGCCAGCGACCTTCGAATAAAGGTTTGAAGCGCGCAGGGTGGCGCCGCCGTCACTGCTGTTGATCTCCAACTGCCGCCCACTCTCGATGGCACGCACGCGTATGACGATGGGCATTCCGGAAAGGAATTTTCCTTCAATATCGGCGTTGGATACGGTGCTGTTGCGCACAGCGAGGATGGCGGAAACACCATTGAGAATTTCGCCGCGATTGACAAAGACCCGGTCAAACGCCGCATTGACCTTGAGGTTTTGTCCCGAGGCGGATTTCCCGGAAACATCACCTGTGCCTTTGGAAAACATGGATTTCACAAAAGGGCGGGCGTCGAACGAAGGTCCGCTGATGTCGATTGCCTGCCCCTCTTCCGTTGGCACAATCTTCACGTTGAAATTATTTTCGTCACTCAACCAGACCTGGGAGAGATTGGCAGACTTCATGCCTCCGGTATCATTGAGGAATATGTCTCCTTTTATGCTCAACCCCGGTCCCTTGATGATGAGATTCTCGACCTTCCGCCCAGCCTCTTCGCCGGCCAAATAGGTGAAGGTTGCGGTGGTGTTAGCGGTTGGCCGCCTGGCCCAGCTTATGGCATTCACATACATTTCCGCTTTTGCGAGGTCGGCTTTAACCTTGATGCTGGCCTTCTTCTCGCCAACGCCGGTGATGTCCGCCAGAACCTTGACCGGACCCTGCAGGTAGTCGCCAAGCCTGATGCCAAGTTTCTCACGGGCCTTGTCATCGAGTTCCGTATCGATGGACGCGGTAGCACGGGAGTCTATGCCAGCTGGCCGCGCCCATGTGATCTTGGAGGGGAAGCCGTTGATCTTCACCGGCCCGGTAGCTTTCACTCCCGTCCTATCAAAGGCAACCAGAAGTGTGCCTTCAGAGATGTCTATATTGGGCATGGCCTGCTTGATACTGGCACCGGTCACCCTGATTTGAGTCGCAGACTGAACCTGGTCACGCGGCAGGTCCTTGATCAATGGCATATTGATGTCGATCCGCGCTTCGGCGTTGCCGCCTATGTTCCGCGGCAAAAACCCGGCATTTTTCAGGAGATTCAGATCGGGCATTGCGGCAAGTTCCATCAACTCGGCAGCACTTGCCGAGAGATTGAGCCTGAAGACCGCGGGCACTGCAGCGGTCAGGAGCTGGCTGGCATTAAAGGTCGTCTGACTGACCCCGACAACGCCGCTCGACGGCAGCGTGACATTGCCAGCCTCGATATTCAATTCAAAACTGTCGCCGCGCAAGCGGGCCTTGCCCGAGGCCTCACGCAGCGGCGGAAGCGACTTGAAATAGGTCGACGTCACATCCGCCATCGAGAACTGGAAATCGATATCCTCATTGGGCAAAAGTTTGTCGCGCAAGGCCGTGGCGAGGCCATTGACCGGAATTTTCACGCTGAAAGAACCGTCGGTAATGCGCCCCGATTGCACATTCTCCGTCACCCACTTGCGGGACTTGGGTACGACGATAGGCGGCCAGAGCTTCTTCAGAAAATCGGCCGAGATATCGCGCACGCGGCCGTTCAACTGGATGCCTGCCGATTCGTCCCCACCGGTGATGGTTCCGCGCAGGCGAACGCCGGTATTGCCGGACATCACCACGAGGTCAGTGATTTCCATCACGGCTCCCTCGACCGAGGCCTTGCCAAGGAACTCGATGCGATCAACGAGAACCGGATCCTTGACTGTTCCCGGGGTATCCACACTCACGTTGGTCGCCTTGAGATCAATCTTGATATCGGTCAACCGGCCATCATTGGCTCTTACGGGATCTATCCGCCCGCTCAACTCAGCGCGCGATCCACCGACAAGGATGATTGAATCGACAATCTTAAAACCTCCGGTGGGCATATCGTAGTCGACCCGCAGGGAACCCTCATCAACTATTATTGGCTGGGCCAGATAGCCGGGCAAGCCGACAACGCCGGCTGAAGCCGCAAATTCAGCGGATGCCTTGGTGACGACGCCTGCGTCGGTGATTTCAATTTCCGCGTGGCCCGACAACGGGACTTCAACCTTGGCAAATTGGGCCAGGGCAAAGATCTCGTCAGACACATTGGCGGGCACCAGATCTTCAATGCGGGCGCTGACGGCGAAGGAATGGGAGAGGGTCCGGTAGGTTGCCGAGACTTCCGTGCGCCAGGGAGTTCCGCCGCTGGCCACTGCCGCCTTGGCAAAGACCACAAAGCCATAGGGCATCCGCTTGAAGGTCAGATCGGCTTGCGGGGCAAACCAATTGGCCTGGTTTGCCTCGTCAAAGAGCTGGATTGAGGCGCCGGTAATGCGAATATCCTCGAGAGATGTGGCACCTGCGCCTGCGCCACTTCCGGACAGCACATCAATCAGCGCCTTGGCGGTTGCGCCGGGCAAGATCGCCGCCTGCTCCTCGCGGCCCGCCTTGGGGTCATTGCCATTAGGGACCGGGTTTTCGATGGTCACCGATTCATTTTCAGCAGCGGCGGGGGTTCCAAATCCCAACACCAGCCCGCCATCAAGCGGGCGTTTGACCAGGATGCGCGTACCGATAAGTTCGAGGCTGCGCGGCACCAGGGACAGGGTGAAAAGTGCCGAGCCATTAAAACTGATGGCAGCCCGCCGGGATTTCGCAATCATATTGCCGGCTTTATCGAGCAGGACCACGTCTCTCAGGCGGAAATGGGGAACATTGGTCCGGCTGTCCATTTCGAAGACAGCGCCTGCAATTTTGACGGTCATTCCCGGCAGCGACTTGTTGATTTCCCGTTCAATCCGCTGGGTCATGAAATCGAGGGAGACCGGACCTTGCGACAGGCGCCAAAAAAATGCGGCCGCAATGATCACCAGGACGGCAGTGATCGAAAGCAACGCAAGCACTGTTATTTTAGCAAACCGATGCCGCAACTCTTAAC
>JBAVOA010000234.1:0-2584 GCA_049691635.1 Aestuariivirga sp.
AAAACTGGCAGGCACCAGACAAAGTGCGCGCCCGCCCAGCCGTGCGGCAAACAGGCCGACGGCGACCATGGCGAGGATATGATCAAGGCCGCTGAAAGGATGGCCAAGCCCATGCGCAAATCCTGCGGTGCTGCCCACGCCCGTGTGCGCGTCCGCTGTGGAAATCATCAGCGCGCCGAAAGCCAAAGCTAAAATTGTTTTTCCTGTCCGGTGTACCACGTGCCGCTCCTTTTGCTCTTGCTGTATGCAGTTTTGCATACGAATGGTCCGGAGCAAACTAAGCTGAAACGATGCCCGCGGGAAGTTCAAAAACGACATGTGGACTATGCAATGGCCACCTTCCGGATGGCATCCGCCAGCTGTTCGGCCGGCTGGGCCCCCATCAGGCCCTGCTTGTGCGCCAGGATGAAACAGGGAACCCCGTTAACCCCCATGCGGGCCGCCTGGCTCACTTCGGCGTTCACCGCGTCAACATCCGTATCATCTTCAAGCTTCCCGGCAATTTCAGCCCGGTCCATTCCCGCATCGCCGGCAATTTGCAGGAGAACATCGGGGTCACCGACATCAAGCCCGCCATTCCAATAGGCCATGAACAGGCGCTCCACCACGTCGTGCTGACGCCCCGTGGGATGGCTCCAGCGGATGAGGCGGTGCGCGTCCAGTGTGTTGGGCGTGCGCTGAATCTTGTCGAAGGCATAAGGCACGCCGTCCTCGTTGCCCGCCGCGATGAGCGGGTCATGGATGGTCTTCAGCCGCCCGGCGCCAAACTTGGCTTCCATATAGTCGCGGCGGCTTATGCCCGCTTTGGGAATTGTCGGGTCCAAGAAGAACGGCCGCCAGTTCACATCCACCTTGACATCGTCAAGCAATCCGATGGCCTTGTCCAGCCGCCGCTTGCCGAGGAAGCACCACGGGCAGATGACATCGGAGATCACATCAAGTTCGATTTTCTTCATGGATTGTGCCAGAGCGTTGTTGCTTCGAAGCCGGGCAGGGGCTGCGTCTCCGGCCGGCCGATGCTGTTCCACCGCGCCACCCATTGCCCGCCCGCATCATAGAACGGGATGATGTAGAAGCCCGCAACAAGCAGGCGGTCCAGCGCACGCACCGCGACTGCAAATTCCTCGTGGCCCTTGGCCGTGAGGAGGGCGGCAATGGCCGCGTCCACCGCGGGATCGGCAATGCCCGGATAATTGCGCGTGCCCTCGATCGTCTTTCCCTCCGAGCCGAAATAGAATTTCTGCTCATTGCCGGGCGAAAGTGAATTGAACCAGGTCGCCGGAATCATGTCGTAGTCATAGGTTTTTTGCAGGCTGGCAAATTGCGCGGAATCCACAATGCGCACCTCCGCCTTGATGCCAATCTGCTGCAGGGTGCGCTGATAGTGCAGGGCGATTTTTTCCTGGTCCTTGTTCTGGATTGAAATCGTGAAAGCGAAAGCCTCGCCCGCCGCGTTGACCAGGCCCGTATCCTTCACCGTCCAGCCCGCATCGGCCAGGAGATTGACAGCTTTCCGCAGGGCCTTCCGGTCATGGCCGGTGCCGTCGCTCACCGGCAAGTTGTAGCTCCCGTCCTTGAAGTCGGCGCGCAGGCCAGCTGCCGCCGCGCCGAGAATGGCTTGCTCTGCCCCATCCATTGCCTTGCCCTTCGAGGAAAGCTCCGAACCGGAGTAATAACCATAGGTGCGCTGATAAGCGTTGGAAAACAGGTTGGCGTTGGCCCATTCAAAATCAAAAGCCGTGATCAGGGCCTCGCGCACCCGCGCATCCGCAAATATCTTGCGCCGCGTGTTGAAGGCAAAACCGCTGGCCGGTGCCGGCGAGCGCTGGACAATTTTTTCAAGCGTCACCTTGCCTTCCTTGACGGCAGGAAAATCATACCCGGTGGACCACCGTGTGGGATCGCTCTCGGTTCGGATATCCGCATCGCCCTTCTTGAAGGCTTCGAAGGCTGCATTGGCGTCCCGGTAATAGTCGTAACGCACGGTGTCGAAGTTCCACAAGCCCTTGCTCAGCGGAAGGTCCTTGCCCCAATAATCGGGGTTTTTCTTGTAGGTGATGCTTTCGCCGGCTTTCACCTCGCCAATCACATAAGGGCCGGAGCCGACAAGCGGAGCAAGCGAGCTTTCGTCAAAGGCCTTGCCATCCCAGGCATGTTTGGGAAGGATCGGCATCACACCCACGATCAGCGGCAACTCCCGGTCGCCAGCTTCCTGATGAAACACCACCGTATGGTCATCTGGCGTTTCGATTTTCGTTACTTTCGAGTAGGAATTCTTGAAATTTGGCCGGCCCTTGTCGCGCAGTATTTCCATGGAAAAAACCACATCTTCTGCGGTCACCGGTTTGCCATCGGAGAATTTGGCTTCAGGCCTGATCTTGAATGTAAATGTTTGCCGGTCATCGCTGACATCAATGGATTCCGCCAACAGGCCATAAAGCGAAAAGGCTTCATCCCAGTTGCGCCCCATCAGGCTTTCAAACACATAGGTGCGAATCCCGGTGGCTGCCGTGCCCTTCACAATGAAAGGCGAGGTGCTGTCAAAGGTGCCGGTAATAGCCTGCCGCAGGCCGCCGCCCTGCGG
>JBAVOA010000235.1:0-2482 GCA_049691635.1 Aestuariivirga sp.
CCTATGTGGTGGACAATGCCTCGGACAAGGTGACGGAGCTTGCGGGCCAGGGAACCGACACGATCGAGACATCCCTTGCCAGCTATAGTCTTGCGGCCCTGACCGCAGTTGAAAACCTGACCTATACCGGTGCCCTCAGTTTTACCGGCATCGGCAACGGGCTTGCCAACCGGATTGCCGGTGGCATAGGCAATGATACATTTACCGGTGGCGCTGGCGGCGATACGTTCGTCTTCAATTCCGCAGTTTTCGGCCATGACAAGATCACCGACTACCAAGATGGTCAAGACAAGATCTCCTTCGACTCGATCATTGCCGACAGCTTTGATGACTTCGTGATCACGGGCAATGGCACGAAGAGTGTAACGATCATCCATGGCGCCGACAGTCTCGTTCTGACAAGCACAGCCGCATTCACGCTCGCGGCCGATGATTTCATCTTTGTCTGATGCCGTGATCTGCGCTTAAACAGGCGCATGCGAAATGTGGTGATGATTCCTGCCCTCGGCTGTGATGGCAGGCTCTATGCGAACTTGACGCCGCGGCTTGCCGGCGTGGTTCAGCCCGTTTCAATCGTGGCTGAGGGGAGCGGGATGACCGATTGTGTGCACCAGGCTCTGGCTCATGCTCCGGATCATTTTATTGTCCTTGGAACTTCCTTCGGAGGGCGCGTTGCCCTTGAGGTGGCCTTGGCCTCGCCTGAGAGAGTTCAGGGGCTCGCGATCATCGGCGCAGGGGCTGGCGTTGCGGCTGACCCGGCAGCTGGTTTCAAGCATGCGGAAAGACTGCGTTGCGGGGAATTCGAGCAGTTTGTCACGGACATGGCTGACATGGTGTCCCATTTGCCGGGGCATCGCGGGGCCGTTACGCGCGACGCTTTCATCACCATGGCGCGCGCCAGTGGCGGCCCCCTGATGGCGCGGCAATCGGAAGCTTTGGCGAAGCGCACTGATATCTGGCCAAGACTTGGCGAAATCTCGTGCCCCGCGCTGATGCTCTGGGGGCGGGAGGACCAGTTTTCACCGGCCGCCGAGGGTTTGAAACTTTCGGCGGCTTTGCCCCATGGGCGCTATGCGGAAATTTCCGAATGCGGGCATTTTCCGAGTCTGGAAGCGCCAGAGGAGACTGCCGATATCCTCTTGCACTGGCTGCAGGATTGCCAACTCATTTGAGACTGATAAGATATTCGGCAATGGCTTCGACATCACTTTGTGGAAGTTTTGACAGGTTGGATTGAACCTGGCCCATACCGCCTGACGACATGTGTTCGTAGCCTAGGACCTCACCATTTTGCAGTGCCAGGACGAGATCCTTCTGGTCCTTGTAGCGGCCGGTTTCGACGAGTCCATGGAGACCCGGCACTTTGCCTTGGCCTTCGGGGTGAGGGCCGCCCATCAGAAAGCGGCTGTTGTCGCGGGCCATGATAAGGTTTCGCGGGGTGTGGCATTCGCCGCAGTGGCCGGGACCATTCACCAGATATGAGCCGCGGTTCCAGCTCTGGCTCCGGTTTGCATCGGGCTGCCAGGGCGCGGTGTCGAGGCCGAGAAACTTCCATAGGCCAAGTCCGCGGCGTAAGAGGAAGGCCATGGGAATGTCCGCTTGGCGCTTGGGAGAGGCGACGGGTTTCAAGCTCATGAGATAGGCTTTGATATCCAGCACATCCTCAATCGGCATGGCTGCATAGGAGGTGTAGGGGAAGGCCGGAATAAGGTGCTGTCCGGACTTTGAAATGCCGCGCTGCACCGCATTGACGAAGTCGATATCCAACCAATTTCCAATGCCGGTTTCGGGGTCGGGCGTCAGGTTGGGAGGGTACAGAATGCCGATCGGTGTTTTGAACGGGAAACCGCCGCTGGGGAGATCGGGGTCAAGACCAGCCTGATCAGCGTTTGGTTTGTGGCAGGCCCGGCAGCCGCCAGCGTTATATAGGACCTCGCCATTGGCAATATTTCCCGCATGGGCGGGGATTGCTGCGGCGGGCAAGGGCCGTGGCGCACTCAGCAGCCAAAACGCAGCGAGGCCCAGCGCCGCAAACAGCGCCAGACCCCGGATATTTTGTTTCGATACGAGTTTCAGGCCGCATTATCCCTTTGGACGCCGGAACTTTTCATGGCAACCGCCACAGGCTGCGCCAAGGGCAGGAAACGCTGCCTTGAAACCAGCTTCATCGGTTGTCGCTGCCAGAGCGACCCGGGCGTCCACCCAAGCCTTGTACTTAGCTCCAATATCGCTTCCTTCGGCCCAGATTTCAGGCTTTGCCCAGGTTTCAACGGTGGCGCCTTCCATACTGCTGGCATCCCATGCCTTGGCTTCGCCAGCAGCAGCTTCCCCTGCAGCCATCGCATCAAGGCTGGCCTTTACAACGGCAGCGTCATAGGGGGCTTCGCCCTTCATGATCGCAACCATGGCTCCTATCGCCTTGCCATTCCCCTTCATTTCCGTCTGCCGGGCCTTGATTTGGTCATCGGCGGCCGCATAGGCC
>JBAVOA010000236.1:0-2788 GCA_049691635.1 Aestuariivirga sp.
TTTAAGAGGTTCTTCCGTGCAATATGTATCTACCAGGGGCGAGGCCCCCGAGCTTGGTTTTGAGGATGTCCTGCTGACCGGCCTGGCCCGCGATGGCGGCCTCTATGTTCCCAAGACATGGCCGCAAATGAGCCCCGATGAATTGCGCGGCCTGCGCGGACGTTCCTATCAGGATGTGGCCTATCATGTCGTTTCGAAATTCATGGGTGGCGCAATTCCAGAAGCCGAACTGAAGCAGATGATTGCCGAAGCCTACGCCACCTTCTGCCACCCCGCCGTTGTCCCCTTGAAACAGCTCGATGCCAATCAATGGCTGCTTGAACTGTTCCACGGGCCGACGCTGGCCTTCAAGGACGTCGCAATGCAATTGCTGGCGCGCCTCATGGACTGGTCCCTGGCCAGGCGCAAAAGCCGCGCCACGATTGTTGGCGCCACTTCAGGTGATACGGGCGGTGCGGCAATCGATGCCTTCAAGAACAGCAAATATGCGACGACCATCGTTCTCCATCCCCACGGACGGGTGAGCGATGTCCAGCGCCGCCAGATGACCACCGTAGACAGTCCCGTCATCCACAATATCGCAATCGAAGGCAATTTCGACGATTGCCAGACGATCCTCAAGGCCCTGTTCAACGACACGGGCTTCCGTGACCGTGTAGGGCTTGCGGGCGTGAACTCGATCAATTGGGCCCGCATCATGGCCCAGATTGTCTATTATATTTCTTCGGCAGTTTCCCTGGGATCACCAGATCGCAAGCTGAGCTTCTGTGTTCCCACCGGGAATTTTGGCGACATCTTCGCAGGATACGTGGCCAAGCGCATGGGCGTTCCCATTGACCGCCTGATCATCGCCACCAACGTGAATGATATTCTGGACCGCACCTTGCGGACCGGCCGTTACGAAATGAAAGGCGTCCATCCGAGCACAAGCCCCTCCATGGATATCCAGATTTCGAGCAATTTCGAGCGTCTGCTCTATCTGGCTTATGACCGCGATGCAGCCGCCATTCGCGGCCTGATGGCTGGCCTGTCCCAATCGGGAGCCTTCATCATCGGCCAGAAGGAACAGGCAGCCATCCGGGCTGAATTTGACTCCTTTGCCGTGAATGAGGCCGAGTGTGCCAAGACCATCGCCCAGATCCTGAAAGCCACCGGTGAGCTTCTGGACCCCCACAGTGCTGTCGGTTTTGCCGCCGCCCAGCGCGCCAAACCCGGTGATAGCGCCATGGTGACCCTGGCCACGGCCCACCCCGCCAAATTCCCCGACGCCGTTGAAAAAGCGAGCGGTTTGAGGCCCCGTTTACCTCAACGACTATCCCACTTGCTCAACGCCAAAGAACGCTTCACTATATTGCCCAACAGCGCCACCGCGGTCAGGGACTTTGTCCTGGCCCTCAAATAAGGCCTGAAATGGGAATGGTTTATGAGTGTTGAGATTACCTGCCTGCCCAATGGGTTGAACGTGCTGACCCACGCCATGCCCCATATTGAAACGGTGGCCCTTGGAATTTGGGTCAAGGCGGGTGCCAGGGACGAAAGGCCGGAAGAAAACGGCATCGCCCATTTCCTCGAACATATGGCTTTCAAAGGCACCAAGCGCCGCTCGGCCAAGGACATCGCCGAAGAGATCGAATCGGCAGGCGGTGAGATCAACGCCTCGACGGGCATGGAAACCACCACCTACTACGCCCGCGTGCTGAAGGATGACTGGGCCCTGGCCCTTGATATTCTCGCCGACATTTTCACCGAATCGGTGCTGGACAGCGATGAACTGGAACGCGAGCGCGACGTCATCCTGCAGGAAATTGCCGCGGCCAACGACCAGCCCGATGATTTGGTTTTCGATCTCGCCCAGAGCGCCAGCTATGGCGACCATCCCCTCGGCCGCTCGATTCTGGGCACGTCGGAACTCATATCCGAAGTCGACCGCGAAAAGATGCTGGCCTGGCGTGACAGAAACTATTGGGCCTCGCGCATCGTCGTGGCCGCCGCCGGCAATATCGACCATGGAAAATTTGCCGAAGAGGCATTGAGGCTTTTTGGCAAGATAGAGCGCGGGCAACAGCCCCAGCGCGAGCCTCCAAGTTTTTCTGGAACTGAGCAGAAGTCGCAGAAACCCCTCGACCAGACCCACGTAGTAATGTCCTTCGCGGCGCCCAGTTACCGCGATCCGGAAATCTATCAATTGCAGATTCTCTCCAATATCCTGGGCGGTGGTATGTCATCCAGGCTCTTCCAGGAGGTCCGCGAAAAACGCGGGCTCTGTTATAGCGTCTTCGCCTTTGGTTCTGCCTATGAGGATGCAGGCCAGATCGGGGTCTATGCCGCAAGTTCGCCGGAACATACGGAAGAACTCCTCGATGTCACATCGGGTGTAATGATGTCGGTGGCAAGTGCCGTGACCGATGCGGAGGTGGCCCGTGCCAAGGCCCAGCTCAAGACCAGTCTTGTCATGAATCTGGAAAGTGCCTCTTCGCGGGCCGACCAGATCGCCAGGCAGTTCCTGGCCTTTGGACTGGTTCCGGCCATTTCCACGCTGGTGGAGAAGATTGAGGCAGTTACGCCTGAGCAAGTCCGTGATCTTGCCGCCAGGCTGTTTCAGAACAAGGTACCTGCCGTGAGTGCCGTTGGCCAGCTGTCTCATCTCTCCGCCCATCAGAAGATTTCCGGTTATTTTTCCCAACACTGATCCGCAGGCCAAGTGCAGTGGTATTTCTAAGATCGCCCTTTGCAAATGATCCGCTGCCGCAACTGAAGAGTGGCCCCGTCCTGCTGCGCCCGCCGGTGC
>JBAVOA010000237.1:0-3076 GCA_049691635.1 Aestuariivirga sp.
GACACCCGTTACAAGTTCCTGAAACGTCAGTCCCACAGCAATCCCCTTCAATGGGTTGCCTTGATTGACCAATCTTCTTCAAACAGCGGCTTTGTGGCCAGCGGAAACTGACACTTACTGCCAACAAAAACCCCCGAGAATTTCTTAGGGGGAAGTTTGTGCGGGGAGATAAAACGACTTATTTTCCGGGCTGCGGAACCAGCCGCAAGTAGGGCTTCAAAGTCTTCCAACCACCAGGGAATTTTTCCTTGGCGGCATCATCCGAGACAGACGCAAGAATGATCACATCCTCGCCCTGCTTCCAGTCGGCAGGTGTTGCCACCGACTTTGTCGCGGTCAACTGGAGTGAATCGACCACACGCAGGATCTCATTGAAATTCCGCCCCGTGCTCATGGGGTAGGTCAGGATCAGCTTGATCTTCTTGTCCGGGCCGATAATCAGTACATTGCGCACCGTGGCATTGTCGGCCGCCGTGCGGCCCTTGGCATCGCCCGAAGCATTGGGATGGATCATGCCATAGAGCTTGGCCACGGTGAGGTTGCTGTCGCCGATCATGGGATAGGTTACGGCAGCCCCGGTCACGTCCTTGATATCGTTCTTCCAGCGTTGGTGATCCTCTACCGAGTCCACCGAGATGCCGATCAGCTTCACGCCGCGCTTGTCAAACTCGTGCTTCAGCTTAGCCATGGAGCCAAGCTCCGTCGTGCACACCGGAGTGAAATCCTTGGGATGGGAGAAAAAAACCACCCAGGAACCATCGATATAATCATAGAACTTCAACTTGCCTTCGGTGGTCTCGGCTTCAAAATCCGGGGCGATATCGCCGAGCTGCAGGGCCATGACAAACTCTCCTTGTTGGTGCATGTTCTGTATAGACTGTTTTTCGTTCGGAATAAAGAACAAAGTATTCGACCTTCCCGGCGGGCCAACTTTGCGGGAATCGCAACACTAGGTCTAAATGGGCCAGAAAACGGAGACCATTCCATGCGCTATATCCTGTCATTCCCCGCCCTTGCGCTCGTCATTATCGCCTTCAATGCGCTCGGCATGGCGGGCCAGTGGATGGACTCGGAATCCCTCTATTGGGATGGTGTGTTGCCCTCGGGCGCTGAGTTCTACCTGAAGGTGGGAGATCTATTTGTTGTGGCGGGCCTTGTTGCCCTGTTCTTTGAAATCATCAAGGCAGCACGGCTGGGCGCCGGCACCATTGTCGATCACATGCTGTCGACCGCTACCTTCATTGTTGCTCTTGTTGAATTCCTGCTCGTGCCCTTCTGTGGAACGGCAACCTTCTTCTTTCTGATGATCATGACGCTGATTGATGTGGTGGCTGGTTATTCCGTGTCCATCCTTGCGGCCAGGCGGGATTATTCCGTGAGTCACAATGATGGCGGCGGATTGTAGGGGTGGCTTTTGATGCGGCCCTGGCCCGGGCCATTGGCTTGACGCTGGAAGAAATCGTCACCTTCCGCAAGCTCAATAAACCGGAAAAAATCCAGGATTTCCTGACCGCCATGCCGATCAATTTTGAACCGGACGGCGATACATGTTATTCTGCTCGTATGGCGCTTGCGATGAACCGCTGCCATTGCATAGAGGGTGCGTTTATCGCGGCAGCCTCTCTCTTGCTTCACGGCAAACCGGCACTGCTCATGGATTTCCAGGCCGCGTGCGACGATGACCATGTGCTCGCGCTGTTCCGGGATGGCAAACATTGGGGCGCCATATCCAAGAGCAATTCCATCTGGCTGCGCTGGCGCGATCCCATCTATGCCTCGCCGCGCGAACTCGCCATGAGCTATTTCCATGAATATGTGCGCGAGAAACACAAGACCCTGCGCCGTGTTTCTAAGCCTTTTGATATCGGACTGTATGACCCTGACTGCTGGATGACGTCACCGGCGAATTGCTGGGATATGGCCCAGGAGATTGACGCAAGCCCCCACATTGACCTGATATCAAAGACTCAGGCGCGCAAATTGAAACTCCGGGATTCCCTTGAAGCCAGGGCTGGAAATTTCAAGGAATTCTCACGCTAGGCAGCAACGCCCGCATTGACGCGAGCTAAAGCTTTTTTAAGCGCCTCAAAACACATGGGATCCGTGGCCTTGCCCACGTCTTCCGTCATGATCGATAGCGCCTTCGATGCGGGCATTGCCGCGCGATAGGGCCGGTCAGCGGTGAGCGCGTCGAAGATGTCTGCAACCGCAAGAATGCGTGATTCCAGTAAGATCTCATCGTCCTTCAGGCCCTTGGGGTAACGCTTGCCATCGAGCCTTTCATGATGAGTGCTGGCAATGCTTGCAAGTTCTTGAAAAGCGGAAATCCGCCCCAGAATTGTCTCGGTCTGTGCGGCGTGGCTCTTCATCGCCACCCACTCCTCATCGTCAAGCTTCGCCGGCTTGTCGAGAATGGTATTGCTTACGCCAAGTTTTCCGATGTCGTGCAAAAAGGCAGCGCGCTTCAACCAGCGGCGGCGTTCCGGCGCAAAGCCGAGTTCTGCTGCAATCAGGTCGGCAAACAGGGTCACCCGTTCACTGTGCCCCTTTGTGAAACTGCTCTTGGAGTCGACGACCTCGGCGAAGCCCGCGGCAATATCGTCAAGATAGTCTTCGTCGACAAACATGACGTTGTTCGGAGGCTCCAGTTCATAGATGACTTCTTTGAGGTCACTGCCATTCAACGAGTCCCAGATTGATGGGCGCCCCGAAACCATGTGGAAAACGTTGGCAAGTTCCGGGTCAAACCAGGTCCCGGAACGGTTTTTGATCTCACGTCGGGCTGCGTCCTCACCATCGGTCAGCTGAAACACGTCGGCGACCTGGGCAATGAGTGCGATGCGCAAATAGAGTGGAATGGAGGTGCCGGCGATAGCCGAAGGCTTGCCGCTGTCATCCCAGTGTTCGTCCAGATTGCCGATGCCTTGCGCAACCGCTTCACTGAAGCGCATCTTGCGCGCAATGTCGGCATCGCGTCTGAATAAGTTCCGTGGAAATCTCGCCGCCGTTCTGGAAAATGTTGATGATGGCGCGAAAACGTTCGGCCAGTCCCGCCTTCAATCCCGTGTGACTCAGC
>JBAVOA010000238.1:0-2626 GCA_049691635.1 Aestuariivirga sp.
ACTAACAATAGAATTTTTCAATACATTTTGAATCAACTACGTCTTTCAATATCCAACGGTCCATGAAGTAACAGGAATACACATCGAAGTTCTCGCTTGAGCGCGCGCTTGAGGGAGTTGTAATTTACCCTGCACTTGTCACCGCCGATTTCTTCACACTCGTGTTTACAGTCAGTCCTGCCCGTATTGCCAGTGTTATCAACGCGTCCAGGCTAAACTTGCTGATTTTGCCGCGTATCAAGTCGTTCAAACGCAGGTGCGTGATGCCAAGGCGTTTGGCCGCTTCACCCTGCGAGAGCTTCCAGTTCCCAATCGCCTTCTCAATTGACGTCATAAGGTCTGACCGCATGGTCATGTTGATGGCATCCGCCTCATTCGCCTCAAGGGCAAACCACACATTGTCAAATTTCTCGCGTTTCATTTCGTTTCGACCCCATATTTGTCATCCCGACGAAAGTCGGGACCCAGGCTTTCCGGTATCGAGCGCACTCAAAGTCTGGGTCCCGACTTCCGCCGGGGTGACAGAAAACGGAGCCGTTAGGATTCGCGCCAATCGCCCTATCACTTTCGCCACGGGCTTGGCCGTTTCCTGAGCGCGTTTATCAGATCGGTCAAATTCGGCGCGGCTGCAAGGGCCTTCTCAAACTTTTCGAACTCATCGCTATTCAAAACGAAGACATTTTGATCACTTGGATCGGCGTCCGGAGGCTTTCTCATTCCAGAGGTTTACTCCAGAAATAACCGCATGTCCTCGGTCCATAATAGTTTCGTGAACCCTCTCCTGTGCATCGCACAGGAGAGGGCCCCGGCTCCCCAGTCGCCACGTCAACCTTTGTGTTGTTCCTCTGCGGCCTAGTCCCCTGCCGCCAGTCCCTTGAGCTTGTCCGGCACCAGGCGCTCGGCGAAGCCCGCCAGGAAGCACCAGACGAGGGTTCGCGCATAGTCGGTTGCGCCCGCCGGCCCAAAGCCATGAATGAATGTGTCGAAGCTGCCGCACTGGCCAATGCCCGCTTCGCAGGCGAAGTTCGGAAAGAACGAGCCGCCCTGCACCAGTCCGGCCGCAAAAGCGATGAACAGAAGTGCTGCCGAGAGCGCGCCCACAACCGGCGGGACCAGTGAATAGATCGTGAGATCCGAGCGGCGCAGGCGGTCAAGCCCCCTGCTCTCCACCAGCTTTGGAAACTCCTCGTAATGATAGAGCCGGATCAGCGTGCTCATGAAAGCGCCCAGCGAACCGGCAAGGATCGCGAAAAGATAGAATGGCGGATTGCCGGATTGCGCGGCAAGCACCATGAATCCCACAATCACCGCCGAGACGAGCAATGTCAGGGCGAAAGACCAGCGCAGCATCTGCGCGTAAATCGACGTTCTGGCCTTGACCGGCGTGACGGTCTTGATGGATTTCCTGATCTTGCTTTCGCGCGCCCGCGTCGCGGCGGCCGTGGGCCTTATCGTACTTCCAGTGATAAACCCAGGCGAACTGGTTCTTCGCAACTGGGACGGAATCTCCGGGAGCGTGGTGTCATCGGTCATGATTGTTGCCTCACGATAAATGCCGCCCGACAAGCAAGTAACACACAGCGATTCTCCGTAACAACCGATTCGCAAAAACATTTGCCAGAGTTGCATGTGTGTCACTGTGATTTATCGGTCACAGTTTGTGTGCACTGCGAAAATTGAAATCAAGCTGTTGAAACAACTGCGAAAACAGAATTTCTTCAGTGAAATATATTCAGACTACGGATGATAACCGCAAAACCCGGGCGCGGATGTGTTGTACCATGGCTTCCGGTTTTCGCCGGAAAAGCCCGTTGGATTTAGGCGATGCCTCTCTTGCAAGAGGCCTTGCGCCCACATCATGCTCACAATTTTCGAGAATGCCCGTTTATAGCTGAATCACCGTACGGTGTCAAGGACTAAATTCTTATGTCATTAAAATTCAGACCGGCAGCGGATTACGTTCAACGAATTCTTCCTGGTGCCAATAGGGATAGGTTTTTGTCGTGGCGCTGGCCGTATCCAGTTTCGCCATTTGTGCCGGCGTCAATTTCCAGCCGATGCTGCCGAGATTCTGCTTGAGCTGTTCCTCGTTACGCGCCCCCACGATGACATTGGCGACGGTGGGCCTTTGCAGCAGCCAGTTGATGGCAATTTGCGGCACGGACTTTCCCGTTTCCTTGGCCACCTCGTCAATGGCATCCATCACGCGGTAGAGATATTCCTCCGGCACGGGCGGGCCATTGTCGGCGGTCACATGCAGGCGGCTTTCCTTGGGCAGCCCCGTGCCCCGCCGGATTTTCCCCGTGAGGCGGCCCCAGCCAAGCGGGCTCCACACCACCGCGCCAACGCCCTGGTCAAGGCCCAGCGGCATCAGCTCCCATTCATAGGAGCGGCCCACCAGCGAATAATAGGCTTGATGCGCCACATGGCGGTTGAGGCCGTATTTCTCGGAAGTTGCCAGCGACTTCATCAAATGCCAGCCGGAGAAATTCGAGCAGCCGGTGTAGCGGATCTTTCCGGCGCGGACGAAGTCATCGAGGCAGCCCAGAACTTCCTCCTGCGGGGTCATGGCATCAAAACCATGGAGCTGGAACAGGTCGATGTAGTCGGTCCCTAAGCGTTTCAG
>JBAVOA010000239.1:0-2418 GCA_049691635.1 Aestuariivirga sp.
GGCTGGACTCTGGCCGAATGGGAAGAAAAGCGCGTTTCCAATCCCCAGGCCGTGAAGGCCGCTGCCATGGCCTCCATGAAAATCCATGTCCAGGCCATGCTGGATTTCCAGAAGGCGGGTGTTCCCACCTTCGACTATGGCAACAACATCCGCCAGATGGCCTTTGAAATGGGCCTGAAGGATGCCTTCAACTTCCCCGGCTTTGTGCCAGCCTACATCCGCCCGCTCTTCTGCCGCGGTATCGGCCCCTTCCGCTGGGCAGCCCTTTCCGGCAATCCGGAAGACATCTACAAAACCGACCAGCGCGTGAAAGAGCTGATCCCCGATGACAAGCACCTGCACAACTGGCTCGACATGGCGCGCGAACGCATTGCCTTCCAAGGCCTGCCCGCCCGCATCTGCTGGGTGGGACTCGGCCAGCGCCACCGTCTCGGCCTCGCCTTCAATGAAATGGTGAAGAACGGCGAGTTGGATGCCCCCATCGTCATCGGCCGCGATCATCTCGATTCAGGCTCGGTCGCCTCGCCCAACCGCGAAACCGAAGCCATGCTCGATGGCTCCGATACGGTCTCCGACTGGCCGCTGCTCAATGCCCTTCTCAACACTGCGTCGGGGGCCACCTGGGTTTCCATCCATCACGGCGGCGGTGTCGGCATCGGCTACTCCCAGCATGCCGGCATGGTCGTCGTCGCCGATGGCACCGATGACGCGGCCCGCAGATTAGAGCGCGTCTTGTGGAACGACCCCGCCACCGGCGTCATGCGCCACGCCGATGCCGGCTACGAAATCGCCAGGGACTGCGCCAGGGAACAGGGCCTGAAACTGCCGGGGATTACGATTTGAGCGCTTTCCCAATCGCATGCATTGCACCGAACGTCGCCACATCAAAGGGGCGGTTCAGGAAATCCGGCCAGCTCGAAAGCTTGACCACCACCATGTTATAGTCCCAGTTCACATAGATCAGCTGCCCGAACACACCCTTGGCCAGAATGGCCCGCGATGTTGGATCCTCAATCCAGAACTGGTTCCGGTAGGCTCCCTGCGGCATTGAAAACGTATAGGGCTCGCCGAATATGCCGTGATTGCCGCTGCGCGTGGCCTCGATCCAGGAAGCCCGAATGATTCCTCCGCCGTTTTCAAGGACAAGCTGGCCAAACCGGCCATAGTCCCGCAAGGTCGCGTTCAAGCCACCCGAGGCAAGGGCATATCCGGCACTGTCAACGGTGATGCAGCCGCTCTCCTCCGCCCCCATCTTCTGCCAGATTTCCTCGGACAGAAGCTGCGGCAGGCGCTTGCCCGTCACGCGCTCCAGACAAAAGGCCAGCACATCGGTTTCAACCGAGCGGTAGGCAAACAGGTCACCATGGCCCCGCACGGTTTCAGTCAAGCCCGTAATGAGTTCCCAGATATGGCGCGGCCATCTGAAACTCGCATCGCTGTCAGGCGGAACCGGCTTCCAGTCGCAGGCCACGTCCATCTGGCCCACATCCGAATAGGGGTTGACGTAATCTTCGGAAAAGCGCGTGCCTGTCGTCATATCAAGCACCTGCTGGAGTGTCGCGCCACGCCAGCCCGTTTGTTCAAGCTCTGGAAGATAGGTTGTCACCAGGGCGTTCACGTCAAGCAACCCGCGGTTAACAAGAATACCGGCGGTCATGCCGGTAAATGATTTCGACATCGATTGGGAAAGATGCAGCGTCCGCTCGCCCATGCCGTTGAAATAGCGTTCATAGGCAATAGCGCCGTCTTTCAGAACCAGAAAACCATCCGTATACGTCTCATCGAGAAACTCCGACAGAGGGGCGGGAACACCCAGATCATCCAGATTGACTTCGGCACGCGGAAGCGCGCGCACCGGGCCGGTTCCCCGCCACACTTCCGCCGTCGGCAAAATCTCGCGCACATGCTGGAACGACCAGCGGTTCCATGGTGGCCTGTCCCAATCCATTTTCGAAGGCACTAAAACGGGCGGCGACCCCTGCATGATGGGCAGCATCGCATCGCTGTTCTTGTATGTGGGCATCCGCTTTCCTCAACAAAAAAGCCCCGGCGGTTTCCCGCCGGGGCAAAGTCCATGATGAATTACTTCATCAACTCGGTCCAAATCTTGGCATAGAGTTCCTGCACTTCCGGCGCGCATGTTGGCGTGAATGAGCCATGAGCCATGACGTTTTCCGGAATATTCACTTCCGGCGCTGTTTTCATATCCTCCGGCATGTATTTCTCAGAGCCCTTGATACCGTTATTGTAACGCGCGAAACTTGAGATCATCGCTGCATTCTCAGGGTCCATGATGAAATTCTGAAACAGTTTGGCGTTCTCGACATTTTTGGCGTCTTTCAGCACCGCCACATTGTCCATGAAGATCGGAAAGCCTTCCTTGGGAAACCCATAGAGGAGATTTTTGTTGAGAAGGCG
>JBAVOA010000240.1:0-1804 GCA_049691635.1 Aestuariivirga sp.
GACAGGCTTTTCCCGGGATGAACCGTGGAAGATGACCGGCAGCAGTCTGCCGGAGCACGAGACCTTCTTTTTCTATCTCCAGCGGATTTGCAACCACTGCACCTATCCCGGCTGTTTGGCGGCCTGCCCGCGCAAGGCGATCTACAAGCGGCCGGAAGACGGCATTGTGTTGATCGACCAGAACCGGTGCCGCGGATACAAGAAGTGCGTGGAACAGTGCCCGTTCAAGAAGCCGATGTACCGGGGCACGACCCGGGTGTCGGAGAAGTGTATTGCCTGTTATCCGCGCATCGAAGGCAAAGACCCGCTGACGGGCGGCGAGCCGATGGAAACGCGCTGTATGGCGGCTTGCGTGGGCAAGATCCGCATGCAGTCGTTGATGCGGATCGGCGACGACGGCCTGTGGGCCGAAGACCGCTGGCACCCCCTGTACTACGCGATTCGCGTGGAGCAGGTGGCGCTCCCGCTGTATCCGCAGTGGGGCACCGAGCCCAACGGCTTCTACATTCCGCCTCGGCACAGCCCGCGTGGCTATGCCCGGCAGATGTTCGGCCCGGGCGTGGACAACGCCATCGAGAAGTATCTCGTGCCGAGTCGGGAACTGTTGGCCGTCCTCCAACTCTGGAGAGCCAGCCAGCAGATCATCTTCCGGTACGACGTCATTCCGGGTCCGAAAGTGTTCGAAACCCAAATCCACGGGAAGCGGTTCGATATGTACAACGATACCGTGTTGGGCTTCAACAAGTCGGGCAAGGAAGTGGCGCGCATTCAGGTCGAAGAGCCGATCTACATTCGGCCGGCCGAGCGCGTGAACTGGCTGTAAAAAGGCAGGGAACGGTTGGGAGGGGCTCAGTGCTCTCTCCCAACCGTCACCGGTATGCTCATCTTGCGACCCAGCGGGCTATCGATGTGAATGCAACCCCTGTAGCGGTTGGTGTTCTTCAGGGCGCCGCGGCTCTTACGAAAGACTCTCGCAGGGTTCCCGTCGCACCAATGAAGCAGGTTCAGTCGAAAAGCGAGGAGCACCGGGATGCTCTGCCTTTAGACTCTCGAGTCGATTAGAAAGCCTCACACGCATTGATGGATATACGCGGTCGGTTCACCGGATTTCTCGTCGTCGTCACAGCCGCCCTGGCCCTGTCCTTCTTCGGACATGTGTTCCTGTTCGATCATTGGCGCATGCAGCATGAGCGGCAACTCCATCGTTCTAAAATTCTTGAGGAGGTCTTGCGCCTGCAACGCCTGGTGATGGATGTGGAAACAAATTTTCGCGGATATCTCCTCACGGAACAGCCATCCTTTCTCGAACCCATCAACCAGGCCGACAGTCGGCTGGAAATCGGCATGGCGCAGTTGAGGGATTTGACTATCAGCACCCCGGGTTTGCAAGCCGGAGTAGGGGTGCTTTCGGCTCGCCTCAGAGAGTTCGTTGAGAGCAAGCAGGCGCTGGTGGCAACTGTCCGGATGGACAAGCAGGAGCAAGTCCGCTTGTATGTGCGAGGCGGGAGCGGTCGCGCCTTATTCTTGACCGTTGAAAAGGCCATCGGAGATTTCGAGATGCGGATTCAGCGCGAACTGCCGCACGAGGCCATGTCGTATGATTCGTGGATGCAACGTGCTCGATGGCAGCTTCTGAGCTTGGAAAGCCTGGGGGCCCTGCTCTGTATCTATCTCACCAGGGTTTTGGGGTTTCCGAAGAAATCGCTTCTCGAAGGACGCTCCTTTCAGCTTCTCCCATAATTCAATCGTTGAAACATCAATCTTTGTATTCCCTCTAATTCTGGCCTGCCCCGCATTCATTCTC
>JBAVOA010000241.1:0-5779 GCA_049691635.1 Aestuariivirga sp.
CCTTTACCATGCTCTGGTGCGTAAGGCCTGAGCATAACTAGGCCAACTTTCGTCAGGGTTGCGCCGCGAAAATAACCGTGCTTCCATGTTGCATTGCAAAATGGAAGCATAAATGTCCGTCCCGCCGAATTCAGATAAGCCCTGGCTGTTCCGCACCTATGCGGGCCATTCAACGGCGGCTGAAAGCAACAAGCTCTTCCGCGCCAATCTGGCAAAGGGCCAAACCGGCCTTTCCATAGCTTTCGACCTGCCAACCCAGACCGGCTACGACCCGGACCACCCGGTAGCCCGCAGCGAAGTGGGCAAGGTGGGTGTGCCCGTCTCCCATATCGGTGACATGCGAACCCTCTTTGAGGGCATTCCGCTGGCCACGATGAATACCTCCATGACCATCAATGCAACGGCCGCCTGGCTGCTGGCGCTTTACGTGGCCGTGGCCGACGAACAAGGCGTTCCCCGCGCGCAACTCTCAGGCACCACCCAGAACGACATCATCAAGGAATATCTCTCGCGCGGCACCCACGTGTTTCCGCCGGCCCCGTCGCTCAAACTCACTACCGACACCATTGCCTTTTCGGCGCGAGAGCTGCCGAAATGGAACCCGATGAATGTCTGCTCCTATCATTTGCAGGAAGCGGGTGCCACGCCGGTGCAGGAATTGGCCTTTGCCCTTGCCACCGCCATCACCGTGCTTGACGCGGCAAAACGTGAAGTGAGTGCCGCGGCTTTCCCCGAGGTGGTAGGCCGCATGTCCTTCTTCGTGAATGCCGGCATCCGTTTCATTACTGAAATGTGCAAGATGCGGGCGTTTGCCGACCTCTGGGATGAAATCTGCCGCGAGCGCTACGGCATTGAGGATGAGAAGCTGCGCCGCTTCCGCTACGGCGTGCAGGTGAATTCCCTTGGTCTCACCGAGCAGCAGCCGGAAAACAACGTCTACCGCATCCTGCTTGAAATGTTGGCCGTGGTTCTGTCGAAGAATGCCCGGGCCCGCGCCGTGCAACTCCCCGCCTGGAATGAGGCGCTGGGCCTGCCCCGCGCCTGGGACCAGCAATGGTCGCTCCGCATGCAGCAGATCATGGCCTATGAAACCGATATTCTCGACTATGCCGACATCTTTGAAGGTTCTATTGAAATTGCCGCCAAGGTCGAGGGCCTGAAGGTGCAAGCCCGCACGGAATTGCAGAATATTCTGGCGCAGGGCGGCGCCATCCGAGCCATCGAATCCGGCTACATGAAACGCGCCCTGGTGCAGGCCAATACAGAACGCCTGAAGGCCATCGAACGCGGCGATACCAAACTGGTTGGCGTGAATATCTTCACCACCACGGAAACGTCGCCGCTGTCTGCAGACGACGACGAAAAATTCCTCACCGTTTCCGAGAACATCGAATTCGAACAGGTCGAAAAGCTGAAGACGTGGCGCGCCGCGCGTGACCATAAAGCGGTTAAGGCAACGCTTGAGGCATTGCGTAAGGCGGCAGCCTCCGGCACCAATATCATGGAGCCCTCCATCGCCTGCGCCAAGGCGGGTGTCACCACGGGTGAGTGGGCTGAAACCCTGCGCCAGATTTTTGGCGAGTTCCGCGCTCCCACCGGCGTGCTTCTCGTCATGGATGAAAAACCCGAGAAATCCCTGGCCGAAATCCGCACCCGGGTCCGCAAGCTCGCACTGGAACTTGGCAAGACCCCAAGCCTCCTCATGGCCAAGCCCGGCCTCGACGGCCACTCCAATGGTGCCGAACAGATCGCCGTGCGCGCCGCCGACTGCGGGCTTGATGTCACCTATGACGGCATCCGCTTCACGCCTGAACAGATTGTGGCTACAGCCCAGGAAAAGAAAACCACGCTCATAGGCCTCTCCATTCTCTCGGGCAGCCATGTCCCGCTGATCCGCGAGATCATGAACCGCCTGCGCCAAGCGGGATTGGATAAGATTCCCGTGGTCGTGGGCGGCATTATTCCGCCCGAAGATGTCCTGATATTGAAACAGCTTGGCGTGGCGCGCGTCTATACGCCGAAGGATTTCGAACTCAACGCCATCATGAACGAGCTGGTGGACTTGATGGAAACGAAAATCCTAAACTGACGTCACCAGACGCTCGGCGCAGACCCTAAGGGTTTCCGCCATGGGCCGCTTCCACCAATTCTGCGCACTGAAGATTTCAACCTCGGTCAGACCCCGGTAGCCTGCCTCTTCGACCTGCGCGCGCAAGGCGGGAAGATCGATCACCCCATCGCCCATCATGCCCCGGTCATTGAGGACATCGCTTGTCGGCACCAGCCAGTCGCAGACATGGAATCCGAAAATCCGCTTCTCCTGTCCGGCCCGCACGATATCGCGTTTGAGATTGGGATCCCACCAGACATGATAGGCATCGATGCAGACCCCCAGCCATGGCGCGTGGGAAGGTCCTTCGATCTCCTGGCACATATCCAGCGCTTCGCCCAACAGCGACAGGCAGCTTCGCTCAGCCGCATAGACCGGATGCAGCGGCTCCAGCGCAATTTTCACGCCAAGCTTCTTGCCATGTTCAAGCAATGCCAGTGTGCCTTCCGCCACCTGGGCCCGGGCGCGGGCGATATCCTTCGAACCTTTGGGTAAACCGCCCACCACCATGACAAAGGAGTCAGCTCCAAGAACTGCCGCATCATCCAGCGCGCGCTTGTTGTCCTCGATATGGGCCAGTAATCCATCACGGCTGAGTGCGGGCAGATAGGTGCTGCGGCAATAGCCCGTGACCTTCAATCCGGCAGCCCGGATGCGCCGCGCGATGGCTGCCACGTCACGGCCCTCGATCTCCCGCCGCCACGGTGCAATGCCAGCAAAGCCCGCCGCCGCGATAGCGTCAATCGACTCTTCAATGGGGCTTTGAAAGCCAAGTGTCGCCGTGTTGATGGCAAAGCCCTGCATCATTGGCCATAGAGCGTCAGCAGCGATTTCATTCGCTTTACCGCAAGATCGGGATCACGCAGCAGCCCCGCCTGATCGGCCAGCTTGAAGGCCTCGGTAAAATACAGGAGCGGGCGGGCACTCTGCGCCCCATTCACCATGATGAAATGTTCCTGATGTCCGTTGAGCCAGGCGAGGAATACAATGCCCGTCTTGTAATATTGTGTCGGTGCCCGGAAAATGAGGCGCGACAACGGCACCGTGGGGTCCATGAGCTTGTGGAATTTTTTCGTGTTGCCCTTGGCCAATGCCGTCAGCGCAGCTGCCGCAGCCGGCGCTATGGCCGCAAAGATGCCCAGCAGTGCGTGGGAAAAGCCCTCCGCATCACCTGCAATCAATTCGGGATAGTTGAAATCATCGCCCGTGTACATTTTGACACCAGCAGTGAGTTGCCGGCGGAAGACGATCTCCTTTTCCGCATCAAGCAGGGAAATCTTGATCCCGTCCACCTTCGCGGCATTGGCGTTGATCGCCGCGAGACAGGTTTTCATCGCAGCTGGAAAATCGGCGCTACCCCAATAGCCCGCCAGCGCGGGATCGAACATTTCGCCAAGCCAGTGCAGGATGACCGGATGCTGGGCCTCGGCGAGGACGCGGGAATAGATTTTCACATAATCATCCGGCGATTTTGCCACCCGGACCAGGGCCCGGCTCGCCATCAAAATCACCCGCCCGCCAAGCTTTTGCACCGCATACAGCTGTTCGAGATAGGCCTTCACCACGTCATCGAGATTGTGCGCAGTGCCGGCTGGCAGGTGGTCGGTGCCGCAGCCGGAATAGATGCGCGTTGCGGCAGGTCCTGCGCTCTTGAGCGATCGCGAAATCAACTCATGAGCCAAGGGCCAGCCCAGCCCCATGCCGCGCTGGGAGGTGTCCATCGCCTCGGCAATTCCAAAGCCCTGATCGAGAAGATAATGGCGGAAGGCCAGCGTCCTGTCCCAATCCAGCGCTCCCATGGAACTCAAGGGATCGGCCACCACATGGGCTGCGGCGAAGGCCACCCGGTTGAAGGGCACCTTTGGCCTCCGGACGGCAATGGGTTCCCCCGCCAGATGGTAGGTTTCTGTTTTTCCCTCAACGGCTGGCAATCGGATTTTCATGGTCAATACCGCACCATCATGAGGCCCGCATCGGCCTGGATGATCTGCCCCGTGGTATAGGGCAGCAAGCCCTGCGCCAGTGTAAGCGCGATGCGTCCAACCTCGTCCGGCCTGCCAAATCTCTTGATCACCGTCAGCCCCTCATCAATCAATTTGTCATAGCGCGCCTTTGAAGGTGCGGTCATATCCGTCTCGATGAAGCCCGGTTGGATTTCGTAAACGCCAACACCCTCGTTGCTAAGCCGCGCCGCAAACAGCTTCGACATCATCGAGACGCCCGCCTTCGAGATACAGTATTCGCCACGCGTGATCGAAACGCCGCCGGCATTGGCCGAGGAGATGGTCACGATGCTACGATGGCTGGCCGAAGGCTTCAGGCTTTTGGCAAAGGCCTGGGTCAGGAAGAATGTGCCCCGCGTATTGACGTCGAGGCAGCGGTCATAGCTGTCCGGCGTCACCTCCAGCAGGTCGCCCCGGTTGAGGACGGACACGCCGGCGTTATTGATCAGCGTCGTCAGCGGACCCAGCGCCGCCTCGGCCCCATCAAGCATGGCCGTGTGCGAAGCAAGGTCGGAGATGTCTGCGATCACCGCAACGGATTTGACCCCGAGCGCAGCAATCTCCGCAACCGTTGCCTTGAGTTCGGAGCTGTCAGTAGTATCGTTGACCGCCACATCGAATCCGGCTCCACCTAAGGCAAGCGCAATAGCCTTGCCGATGCCGCGCCTGCCGCCTGTGACCAAGGCTCTCATGCGTCAATCCTCTCCAGCGTTTCCGGCGTGCAGATCATCCGCAGGATGGTCCGCGTGTTGAAATCCAACCGCGCTGCCAGGGCCTCCTGGCTCATCAGGTCACGCTCGAACACAATGGAACCCGTGTGGTGGTTGGTGAGATAGTAATAGCCCACCGCCGCGATGCTGATATTGACCTGCACCGGATCAAGACCCTTGCGAAACACTTTCGCCTTCACCCCACGCTCCAGCAGATGCTGCATGCGGCCCACAAATGAACGGCTCATCTCCTGCATCCGCTCGGATTTCTTGATGTGCCGCGCCTTGTGCAAGTTCTCGCTGTTGACCAGGGTGATGAATTCCGGATTGTCGAGAAAATATTTCCAGATGAAGGCGATGAGCGTCTTGATGGCCGCCACCGGCTCAAGACTGTCGAGATCGAGCGCCGCTTCACGCTCGCGGAACTCGCCGTAAGCATACTCCACCACCTGGCGAAACAGGTCGTCCTTGTTGCCGAAGTAGTGATACATCATGCGCTTGTTGGCCTTGGCGCGCGCCGCGATATCGTCAACCCTGGCGCCGCCAAGGCCTTTCCGGGCAAACTCCACCTTTGCCGCGGCAAGGATGCGCCGCTTCGTCTCATCGGGGTTTCTCGGCTTCTTCTTGGGCTCCGCCACGGCATCCTATCCAAAGGGCTTGAAATAACTATCTAGTTATTTATAAGTACATTACGGAGAGGAAAATTGCAAGTGAGCGGTTACGACTACATCATCGTGGGTGGCGGTTCGGCGGGCTGCGTGCTGGCGGCACGTTTGTCAGAAATGGCCGAAGCTACTGTGCTACTGATCGAGGCAGGCCCCCGCGATACCGACCCCTTCATCCACATGCCGGTGGGCTTCTTCAAGATGACCGGCGGGCCCCTGACCTGGGGCTATGAGACAGCCCCGCTCGCCCACGCCAACAACCGCGTGGCCGTCTATCCCCAGGCCCGCGTG
>JBAVOA010000242.1:0-2526 GCA_049691635.1 Aestuariivirga sp.
CGACATGGAAGTCGGTGGTCCAAGGACGCAGGGCGTCGGTCAGTTTTTTCAGCGCGGCGGTGAGGGCAGCCCGGTTCTTCCAGTCAAACCCCTCGGGAAGCAGGCGGGCTTCGGGCGCGTTGTAGCCTATGGTGTAGAGCAGGGTATGGGCCATGTCAGCCTGGAACCCCAGGGTTTTTGGACGGTTGGTTTGCTCGAGCGTGTCGATCATGGCCTTCCAGGAATGCATGCCGCCCCAGCAGATTTCGCCCTCGGCCGCGAGGCGTTCGCCATGGTCTTCGGCCACGTCACAGGCCTCGCGAAACGTCTGGGCAATCAGTTTGGTATTGCCAGCAGGATCCTTGGCCCAATCGGCGGGGCTGCAAGCGGAGTCAATGCGGACGATGCCCGATTTGCGCACGCCCAGCTCATTCAGGCGCTTGGCGATGCGGCAGGCTTTCTTCACCATGGTAACGAACTGCTTGCGTTCGGAGGCCGATCCCATGGCCGAGCCACCGCCAACGGGGGGCCAGACCGGGGCCACGCAGGAGCCGATGGCCAAGCCTCTTTTGCCGGCTTTTTCGGCCAATGCCTTGATCTCATCGTCACTTGCGTCAATTGAGGTGTGGGGATCGGCGAGGAAGAGGTCAATGCCGTCGAATTTCACGCCGTCCACCTCGGCCTTTGCCGTCAGATCGATCATCGTATCAAGACTGATCGGTGGCTCGGAATCAGGGCCTTTGCCGACGAGACCAGGCCACATTGCGTTGTGGAGTTTCGGAAAATTGTTTGCGCCAGCCATGCGCCCCTCCCAGTTTTTAGTTGAACCATCCTAAACGAATTTTGGGCTTGCTGTCCATAACTGTTATATTAGTATGACGGGATGACAACCAGTCTTTCAAGGTCACGGCTCGACCGATCGCGTCCCATGCGCGATCAGATTTATCCTTTGGTGCGCCGGATGATCCTGACAGGTTCCATCAAGCCGGGGGCGGTTATTGATGAAAAGGCGATTGCGGCGCAACTCAATGTATCGCGCACGCCTGTGCGCGAGGCGGTCAAAAAACTGAGCGATGAAAATCTGGTCGAGGTTGTGGCGCAATCGGGAACACGGGCGGCGCGCATTGACCGGGACGAAATTGCCGAGGCGTTTCTCATACGCCGGGCGCTGGAATCGGAGAGCGCCGCACAGGCCGCAACGCGCATGACGCAATCCCATGTGGACCGCCTTGACGACATTCTCATGCTGCATGCCCGCGCCCTTGAACGTAAAAAATATGTGGAAGCCGTTGAACGGGACGACGATTTTCACCGTTACATCACTGATATCAGCAGCCTGCCGCGGCTGTGGCGGGCCATTGAGATTTCGAAAGCGCAGCTTGACCGCTGCCGTCATATGATGGTGCCCCGCGCAGGTGAAGCCGAAGCGACATTGAAGATGCACAGCCTTGTCATCAAAGGGTTGAAAAGCGGTGATCCAGAACGGGCCGCCAAGGCCATGCGCGAGCATCTCGAAACGGCCTACCGCAGCACGATCGCGGTGCTTGACGGCCCGGGCCTGAACTAGCGCCTAAATCAGTCCTCTTTGCTGCCCGGATATGGCCGTTTATGTGCCAAGGCGCAGCATTCCATTAACCTTCAATTAACCAAATCAGCCGAAGTAACAAGTTGTTAACGGGCCTTAACGGGCTGCCGTTTGCTGGGGGTGCCCTTGGGGAGGGGCGGGGGATTGGGCGCGAATATCAACATAGGAAAGCGGTTCGCCGGATGCCCCAGGCCAGTGAAGTTTATTGCGGCGACCTTCCTTTGCCTGATTGCGCTGATCAACACGGCAACCGCTGAAACACTCGACTGGGCGACCCGTCCCAACATCAGTATCCTGTCGCCGGCGGCGCCCGATGTAGCAACCCCCGGTGTTATCACTGTCACCAGCTCCGGCGTCGGATCGGGTTCCACTTCGGCACGAAGGATCGAAATCCAACCTGCCGGCGCGCTCGATACCCACACCGGCATCATCCTGTCCGAAATGGATGCGACGACAGACAACCTGACGGTTTTCAACACCACTACCCTGGCCTTCACCAACTCATTGGGTGCCTCCAGCCCGGTCTATAACCTGTGTTTTACAGTCATCGATATCGACGGCAGCGCAACGACGAGCAGTGCCGGCTCATCATTCAATGACATTGTGCAGTTTGGTCCGGTTCCTACGTCGTCTCCGACCATTGGATCGAACGTTACCTATAATGCGGGTACGGGCCGTGCCACCTCAAATGGCAACTACATAAGCGATACCACAGGAGATCTCCGCGTCTGCTATGCCGGACCGGTCAACAGCCTCACAATCCAGCATATTGCGGGTGGTGCCGTGGGAACGAATCCCACAAATGAATATATCGGCATCGACGATCTTACTTACGATCCGCCGCCTACAATTACGCTGACTAAGGTGAGCAATGGGGCTGTGGGTGGTTTTACCTTCAACGGCGACAACGGCTTTGGTGCGGCCCAGACGATTACCACTGTGACCTCGGGTGTTGGCGTTGC
>JBAVOA010000243.1:0-6269 GCA_049691635.1 Aestuariivirga sp.
GCCGCCGGTGAGATCAGGCAGATCAGCGCTGGTGATGATGGCTTTCACGCCGGCAAGCTTTTCGGCCTTCGAGGTGTCGATCTTCTTGATCTTGGCATGGGCATGGGGCGAACGAAGCACCAGGGCGATGAGCTGGCCCGGGGCGTTGTAGTCAGCGCCGTATTTGGCGCGGCCCGTTACCTTGTCGATGCCATCGGGGCGCAGCGGCCGGGTGCCGACCTGTTTGAACTTCTGGTTGGTGAAGTGGGTGTCGAGTGGCATGTTAAGCTCCTCTCATTTCTTTTGCAGTGGCCTGAACGGCGCGAACGATCTTGTCATAGCCGGTGCAGCGGCAAAGATTGCCGGCCAGGCCAAAGCGGATTTCCTCTTCGGAAGGGTCCGGATTCTTGTCGAGCAGCGCCTTGGCTGCGATCAAAAAGCCAGGGGTGCAGATGCCGCATTGCAGGGCGGCATGGGCGATGAAGTTCTTCTGCAAGGGGTGCAGCTCGTCGCCCTTTGCCATGCCTTCGATGGTTTCAATCTTGGCTCCGCCAACTTCGGCGCCGAGCACAAGGCAGGAACAGACAAGGCGGCCATTCACGGTCACGCTGCAGGCGCCGCAATCGCCTGTGCCGCAGCCTTCCTTGGCCCCGGTCATGCCGAGGCGGTTGCGCAGCACGTCGAGCAGGGACTCGTCGGCAGTGCAGACGAACTCAACGGCATCGCCGTTGATGGTGGTCGATACAAGAACGCCAGACATTATAATTTTCCTCCTGCGCGTTTGTACGCGATTTCTGCGGCGCGGCGCGCGAGGACGCCGGCAACCTTGGTTCTGAATTCAATGGTGCCGCGCTTGTCATCGATGGGGCGGCAGGCGGCTGAGCAGGCGGCTGCGAGTTTTTCCAGCGCAGCAGCGTCAAGCTTTGATCCGATCAGAGCCTTTGCGGCGGCAGGCACGACAACAATGGTGGGGGCAACGGCGCCCAGCACAACGCGCGCATCCTTGATCATGCCCTTGCCATCAAGCGTGAGATTTACTGCGGCGCTGACCACGGCAATATCCATTTCGGTGCGCGGAATGAAACGCAGATAGGCATCGGAAGAATTCGGTGGCCGCTTGGGCAGCAGAATGGCTTCGATGATCTCGCCCTTCTTCAATGAGGTGCGGCCCGGAGAAACCGGAACCTGTTCAACCGGAATGGTGCGCTTGCCCTTGGGGCCGGATACAACCACCTTTGCGTTGCCCGCAATCAATGCCGGTACGCCATCGGCGGCTGGTGAGCCATTGCACAGATTGCCAATCATGGTGCAGCGGCCCTGGACCTGCTTGGAGCCGATGAGGTTTGCACCTTCAACAACGCCCGGCCAGGCTTTTACGAGGGCCGCATTTTCGCCGAGCGCCACGCCTGGAACAGCCGCGCCGATCTTGAAGCCGGCGGCGGATTTCGCGATGTCATAAACACCCTTGATGCGCTTGATATCGACCACAAGGTCGGGCTCGAGAAAGCCGCCCTTCATTTTGACCAGAAGGTCCGTGCCGCCGGCCAGCACAAAGGCCAAGCCCTTTTCCTTGGCCATCAGAGAGACCGCGGATTTCATTGTTTCCGGTGCTTCGTATCGCATTCTTCACCTGTTTTTGAGTTCCCACGGCAGTTTGGTCTATTCCATGGGTTTTGGTCAACCGGGATATTTCTTTCCCGACATAATTCATGGCTGCCCTGCGGCGTTGCTTCAGGGTGCCACAACATTCACACTGACACCCGCCGCTTGCAGCGCTGAAGACAGCTTAGCATCCGGAATGCCATCGGTAATGAGGCGATTGATGTCCTTGAAGTCGCACACCTTGATCAGTGCGGTGCGGCCGAATTTCGAGGCATCGGACAGCATCACGCGATTCTCGCCGCGCGACAGCACCATGCGGGCAAATTCGGCCTCCGCGAGATAGCTGTCGGAAGGGCCGAAATCGGCATCAAGTGCGCCGATCGAGATGACGGCGTGGCGCACATGGAAGCTTGCGGCAAAGGCGATGGCCGAGGGGCCAAAGGCCGCGCCATTGGAGCCATTCAGCTCGCCGCCCGCCATATAAACCTTGTTGCCGTTCACCGTGGCCAGGGTGCGGGCGATATCGGAGGAGTTGGTAACAACGGTGAGGTTGCGTTTTTTCAGCAGCTCGCGGGCGAAGATGCTGGTGGTGGTGCCGGTGTCGAGCATCAGGCTGTCTCCATCTTCGATCAGACGGGCAGCGCGGCGCGCTATGGCGCGCTTGGCGGCGAAATGTTCGCGCAGGCGGCGTTCGAAGGGAGCTTCGCCAAGCTCGTGGGGCAAAGCGATGGAACCGTGGCGCCGGGACACCTCGCGGGAGTCCACCAGGGGTTTGATGTCGCGGCGGACGGTTTCGAAGGACACATCAAGGGATTTGGCCAGCGCCGCAATGGAGCAGGTCCCCTGCTCGCGGACGAGGCTGAGAATCTGGGTTTGGCGCTTGCTGAGTCCGACGGCCATGTGGCATTCAAGAGCATATTTTGTGGTCTTTGGCAATTATATCTATAAATCGGTCACAAAACCACAAAAATAAGGCAAAAACCTCACATAAAGCAACATTTTGATTGACCCCGGGACCTAAATGCCTTCATTTCCTTGGGGAGGGAGAGCCTGGATGTCCGCAGAAGACAGGGTTAGGAAGCTGCCATGCTGGAAGGGTGCCATTGACCTCGTTCCGCTCAAGGGCGGAGTGAGCAATGCGAGCTTCACGGTCTGCGACGCAAACGGACAATATGTGGCCCGCGTGGGCCATGATTACCCCTTCCATCATGTGTTCCGCGAAGCGGAAGTTATCGCCAGCAAGGCAGCCTTCGCGGCGGGGCTGTCGCCTGAGGTTGTCTATACGGAACCGGGCATCATGGTGCTGCGCTTCATGGAAGCGCGCACCTATGGCGAGGCCGATGTCCGGGCCAACGCGGACGCTTGCGTCGATATCGTGAAGCGTTGCCACCGCGAGATGGGCAAGCGCATTTCCGGACGGGCAAATATCTTCTGGGTGTTCCATGTGCTGCGCGACTATGCCCACACGATCACGGTGGGCAAGCACCGCCATGTTCCGGACATCCCGCGCTGGATGGCAGAGGTTGAACGTCTGGAGGCAGCGCAGGTGCCGCTTCCCATCATCTTCGGCCATCATGATCTTCTGCCCACAAATTTCATGGATGACGGCAAGCGGCTGTGGCTGATCGATTGGGAATACGGCGGCTTCGGCACGGCGATGTTCGATCTCGCCAATATCGCTTCCAACAACCAGTTCGCCGAACAAGCCGAACTTGAGCTGCTCACGCGTTATTTTGAACGGGCTCCCGACCAGGCGCTGTTGCGCGCCTTCTATGCCATGAAAACTGCCAGCGCGCTGCGTGAAGCGGTGTGGGGCATGGTGTCGGAAATTCATCTCAACGCGCCGGGTGTGGATTACGTGGCCTATGCGCGGGAATATCTCTCGCGCTACGAAAATGTGCTCGCCGATTACAATTCAAAGTTTGGAAAGACATGACCCAGAATTTTCCGACCCAGGCGGACATCGTCGTGATTGGCGGCGGCATCATTGGCTGTTCCACGGCCTATCATCTGGCGAAGGATCACAAGTTGAATGTGGTGTTGCTTGAGCAGAACAAGCTCACCTCCGGCTCCACCTGGCATGCGGCGGGGCTGGTGGGGCAGCTGCGTTCGTCAGCTTCCATCACACAGGTGCTGAAGTATTCGGTGGAACTTTACAAGAAGCTCGATGCGGAGACGGGCCTTGCCACGGGCTGGAAAATGACGGGCTGCCTGCGTCTGGCCAATAATGAAAACCGCTGGATTGAATACAAGCGGCTGGCAACGACAGCGCAAAGCTTTGGCATGGAGATGCATCTGCTTTCGCCCGCCGAGGTGAAGAAGATGTGGCCCCTGATGAATGTTGACGATCTGGTTGGCGCCTCCTTCCTGCCAACCGATGGGCAGGCGTCTCCCTCCGATATCGCCCAGTCGCTGGCCAAAGGTGCGCGCATGCATGGCGCGAAGCTCATCGAGGGGGCGCGGGTCACGTCGTTTGATATCAGCAACGGCCGGGTGTCGGCGGTGAACACCACGCTAGGCAAGATCATTTGCGAGAAGGTGGTGAACTGCGGCGGCCAATGGGCCCGGCAGATCGGGGCCATGGCGGGCGTCAGTGTTCCCTTGCAACCGGTGAAGCACCAATATGTGATCACCGAAAAGGTGGCGGGCCTCGCGGCTGATGCGGCCACCATTCGCGATCCGGACCGGCGCACCTATTTCAAGGAAGAGGTGGGCGGTCTGGTGTTTGGTGGCTATGAGCCGGACCCCATCGCCTGGACCCAGGGCGATGTTCCCGACAATTTCGAGTTCCAGTTGTTTGAGGACGACTGGGACCATTTCGAGCAGCACATGAGCCAGGCGCTCTACCGCGTGCCGGCGCTTGAGAACACCGGCGTCAAGAAGATGATCCATGGTCCGGAAAGCTTCACGCCCGATGGAAATTTCATCCTGGGTGCGGCGCCTGAACTGCAGAACTTCTATGTGGGCGCCGGCTTCAACGCCTTTGGCATTGCCGCTGGCGGCGGCGCTGGCTGGGTATTGGCTGATTGGGTTGCCTCGGGCGAAGCGCCGATGGACCTGTGGGTGGTGGATATCCGCCGCTTCTCGGACCTGCACAAGGACCGGAACTGGACGTCCGAACGCACGCTTGAGGCCTATGGCAAGCATTACACCATCGGTTTTCCCCATGAGGAATACCAGTCGGGGCGGCCCCGCATCGTGTCGCCGCTCTATGAGCGATTGAAGAAACTCAATGCCTGCTTCGGCTCCAAGCTCGGCTGGGAGCGGCCCAACTGGTTTGCACCCAAGGGCGTGGAGCCCCGCGATATCTACACCATGGGCCGGCAGAACTGGTTTGCGGCGGTGGGCGAGGAGCACCGCTGCGTGCGCGAGCGGGTGGGCGTGTTCGACCAATCCTCGTTTGCCAAATATGAATTGCGTGGCAAGGACGCCGAAGAGGCGCTGGGCTGGATCTGCGCCAATAATGTGGCACGACCCCCGGGCAAGCTCACCTATACCCAGATGCTGAATACACGCGGCGGCATCGAGTGCGACCTGACGGTGGCGCGGCTGGCCGAGGACCATTTCTATATTGTGACCGGCACGGGCTTCCGCACCCATGATTTTGCGTGGATCGTGGATCACCTGAGGCCGGGGCTTGAGGCCTCGCTCACGGACATCACGGAACACTTCGGAACCCTTTCGGTCATGGGGCCAAACTCAAGGGCGGTGATCCAGGCGGTCACCAAGGCCGACATGTCGAATGCGGCCTTCACATTCGGTGAGGTGCGGGAGATCGATATTGCCGGACACATGGTGCGGGCGTTGCGTGTCACCTATGTGGGTGAACTGGGCTGGGAGCTACACATGCCCATCGCGGCCACGGGTGATGTGTTTGATGCGCTAATGGCCTCCGGAAAGGCCCATGGCATTGCACCTGTCGGCTACCGCGCGCTGGAATCCCTGCGGCTTGAGAAGGGCTACCGGGCCTGGAGCTCGGATATCACACCGAACGACACGCCGCTCCATGCGGGTCTGGGCTGGGCGGTGAAGCTGAAAACCAACCAGCCCTTCCTGGGCCGCGAGGCGGTCGAGAAAATATCACAGGCGCCGCTCGGCAAGATGCTGGCGGGCTTCACCACGGAACGCGAGGATATCGTGCTTTCGGGCCGTGAGACTATCCTGCGCAACGGTGCCTTCGCTGGTTATCTCACCAGCGGCGGTTACGGCTACACCGTGCAGAAGCCAATCGGTTTTGGTTATGTCAGAAATGCCAGCGGCGTGGATGAAGCCTACCTGCAGGCGGGCCACTATGAACTTGTTGTGGCCAAGGAAACCGTCAAGGCAAACATACACTTGCAGCCGATATATGACAGTTTGAATCAACGTGTGAAAGCATGACCTGGGATCGACACGTCCGTATACTGATTATCGGCGGCGGGGCCATCGGCACGTCGCTGGCTTACCATCTGGGGCGCGATGGGGCGCAGGATGTCCTGCTCGTTGAAAAGGCCCAGCTTACCGAGGGCTGCACCTGGCATGCAGCTGGCCTGGTGGGCCAGTTGCGGGGCAAGAAGAACCTCACGCGGCTGATGCAGAATTCCGTGGCGGTGTTTGACCGGCTCGAAGCGGAAACGGGCCAGCACATCTCATGGAAGAAGGTGGGCTCGCTGCGGCTTGCCTCGAGTGCTCCGCGGTGGAGCGAAATT